>NZ_JBEXVE010000020.1:0-170207 GCF_040629205.1 Streptomyces sp. NPDC005962
GGGTCGGTCCCCCACCCCGCCCATATCCGACCGGGGGCCCCGCCCGGACCCCCGCTCATCAACCGCCGGTGGGGGTGGTTGGGGGCGCCCCGCCCCCCCGACCGCGCTGCGGGGGCGGCGGTAGGGCACCGCCGCCCCGGACCCGGCTCCTTGAGCCCCGGATGAGCTGGGTGGGGACACCTCCGCCCGCGCCCGCTGCGGGGGCTCGGAGGGGCGCTGAGGTACCTCCGCCCTGGACCCGACTCGATGAGCGCCCGAGGGGCTCGGGGCAAGGCACCGCCGCCCCGGCCGCGGCCCGTTGAGCGCCGGAAGGGCGAGTGGGTGGACCCCTCTGCCCCGGACCCGGCTCCTTGAGCGCTGCAGGGGTGGGGGTGAGCACGTCCGCCCCGAACCCGACGCCTCAAGCGCCCGAAGGGCTGGGAGTGAGGCACCTCCGCACCGGACCCAACTCCTTGAGCGCCGGAAGGGCATGGGTGGGGCCCTTCCGCCCAGGCCCGCTGGGGGGCTCCAGAGGGGCTCGGTGGTGGGACCCGGCGCGTCGAGCGCCCGTAGGGCTGGGTGGTGGGGTATCTCCGCCACCGCCCCGGCCCGTTGGCCCGAAGGGCTGGGGTGGGTCACGTCCACCCTGGAGCCGCGCCTTGAGCACTGGAGGGGCTGGGTGGGGGCCCTTCCGCCCGGGCCCGCTGCGGGGGCTCCGGAGGGGCTCGGTGGTGGGACCCGGCGCGTCGAGCGCCCGTAGGGCTGGGTGGTGGGGTACCTCCGCCACGGACCCGGCCCGTTGGCCCGAAGGGCTGGGGTGGGTCACGTCCGCCCCGGACCCGGCGCCTTGAGTGCTGGAGGGGCTGGGGGTGGGGCACGGCCGCCGGGCCGCCGGTGCGGGGCGGTGTTGGGGCACCTTCGCCCTGGACCCGGCCCGTTGAGCGCCGGAAGGGCTGGGTGGTGGGGTACCTCCGCCCCGGCCGCCGCTGCGGGAGCTCTGAAGGGGGGGCACTTCCGCCCCGGGCCCCGCGCCTTGAGTCCTGGTGGGGCCGGGGATGGGGCACAGCCGCCCGGCCGCCGCTGCAGGGGCGGTGGTTGGGCACCCTCCGGCCCGGGCACGGTCCCTTGAGCGCCCAAGGGCGGGGGCAAGACACCTCCGTGCTGGGGGCGGTCCGGGGGCGAAGGCCGGGCGGGGGGCTGCTAGGGGCTCAGGTTGTAGGCGCGGGTGGCGTTGGTGGCGAAGACCGACTCGCGTTCAGCGTTGGTCAGGGGCGCGGTGGCCTGGGTGGCGAGGGTTACTACGTCCGCGTACGTGGCGGCCAGTTCGCATACCGGCCAGTCCGAGCCGAACAGCACCCGCTCGGGGCCGAACGCGTCCAGGACGTGACGGGCGTACGGGAGGATCTGGTCGGGCTTCCAGGTCTGCCAGTCGGCCTCGGTCACCAGGCCCGAGAGCTTGCAGTCGACGTTCGGCAGGGTGGCCAGTTCGGTCAGGAGGGCGGTCCAGGGGGCGCGGGCGCCGCTCGCGATGGGCGGCTTCGCCGCGTGGTCCAGGACGAAGCGCAGGCCGGGCAGTTCGCGTACCGCGGCGATCGCGGCGGGGAGTTCGCGCGGGGTGACCAGCAGGTCGTAGACAAGGCCCGCGTCGGCGGCGGCGGACAGGCCGCGGCGTACATCGGCGCGGGCCAGCCAGTCCGGGTCGGCCTCGTCCTGGACCTGGTGGCGCAGGCCGACCAGCCGGTCGCCGCCCGGCCCGGCGGCCAGGGCCGCGAGCACGCCGGGCAGGCCGGGATCGGTGAGGTCGGCCCAGCCGACGACGCCCGCGATCCGGTGCTCGGCGCCCGCCAGGGCGAGGAGTTCGCGCGTCTCGTCGTACGAGGAGCTGGACTGGACGACGACGGTGGCGTCGATGCCGTGCTCGTCGAGGTGCGGGACGAGGTCCGCCGGGGTGTACGTGCGGGCGATGGGGTCGGCCCAGGGGCCGTCCATCCATGGCTGGGGCCGACGGGACAGGTCCCATAGGTGGTGGTGGGCGTCGATGCGGCGCGACACGGGCTCTCCTCAGACCGGCAGCGGGATGTCGTCGTCGAGCAGGCCGCGCCGGACCAGCGCGTGCCACAGCTCGTCGGGGATGTCGTAGCCGAACATCTCGGCGTTGTCCCGCACTTCGGCCGGACCGGCGGCGCCGACGACCGCCGACGCCACGGCCGGGTGGCCGAAGGGGAAGCGCAGGGCGGCGGCCCGCAGCGGCACCCCGAACTCGGCGCAGACGGCGGCGAGCCGACGGGCCCGCTCGGCGATCTCAGGCGGCGCCTCCTGGTAGTTGTAGCGCGCGCCGGGACCCGGGTCGGCGAGCAGCCCGGAGTTGTAGACGCCGCCGACCACCACGGAGGTGCCGCGCCGCTCGCACACCGGCAGCAGATCGTCGTAGGCGGTGCGCTCCAGCAGGGTCCAGCGCCCGGCGCACAGGACGACGTCCACATCGAGGTCGGCGACGAAGCGGGCGAGGATGTCGCTGTAGTTCATGCCGAAGCCGATGGCCCGGACGAGCTTCTGGTCGCGCAGTTCGGCGAGCGCCGGGAAGGCCGTCTCGTACACCTCGCGGATGTGGTTCTCCGGGTCGTGGACGTAGACGATGTCGAGGGCGTCGACCCCGAGGCGTTCCAGGGAGGACTCCAGGGAGGCGCGGATGCCGTCCCGGGTGAAGTCCCACTCGCGGACGCGGTCGGGCGTGTCCGCGAACCCGTCCGCCTGGACGGGTTCGCCGGGCGCCCGGTCCCGCAACCGCCGCCCCACCTTGGTGGAGAGCGTGTACGAGGAGCGGGCGCGCCCCGCGAGCGCGCGCCCCACCCGCTCCTCGGACAGCCCGACGCCGTAGTGCGGCGCGGTGTCGAGATAGGTGCAGCCGACTTCCAGGGCGACGTCGACGGTCGCCAGGGCACGTTCCTCGGGCACCGCGGCGTACAGGTTGGCCAGCGGGGCGCAGCCGAGCCCGAGGGGTGGTACGTGGACGCCCGAGCGCCCCAGTTCACGCGGCCCCTGTGGTACCTGCGCCATGACTTCTCGCCTCTGTTCCTGTTCTCAGTCCTGCTTCTCGCCGCTCGCGTAACGGGAAATGATCAGCGCGACGATGATGATGGAGCCGTTGATGAACTGGTTCCACAGTGGCGGCACGCCACCGAGGGTCATCACATTGACGACTAATTGCAGCGTAAGCACACCCGTGAGGGCTCCGAAGAGCGTGCCGCGGCCGCCCTTGAGGCTGATGCCGCCGATGACCGCGGCGGCGAACACCTGGAAGATCCAGCCGTTGCCCTGGGTCGCGGCGACCGAGCCGTAGTGGCCGGTGTAGAGGATTCCGGCGAAGGCGGCCAGCATGCCGCCGACGCTGAGCACGATCCAGGTGATGCGGTCGACGCGGATACCGGCGGCGCGCGCCGCCTCGGGGTTGCCGCCGATCGCGTACAGGGCGCGGCCGTGCCGCAGATAACCCAGCGCGAGGCCGCCGAGCGCGTACAGGCCCAGGCACAGCCACACGGCGGCGGGCGCGCCCAGCCACTCGGCCTTGCCGAGGTAGCGGAACGACTCGGGGACGTTGACGATGGACTGGCCCTCGGCGATGCCGACCTGGAGCCCGCGCAGCATGGTGAGCATGCCCAGGGTCGCGATGAAGCCGTTGACGCGCAGCTTGAGCATCAGGAAGCCGTTGGCCGCCCCGATCAGGCCGCCGACCGCCAGGCACAGCGGGATGGCGGTCCATACGGGCAGCAGCCCGAGCCCTTCGAAGCGGGCGCCGTGGGACGGCAGCACCAGCCAGAGGGCGATCACGGGCGCCACGGCGATGGTGGACTCCAGGGAGAGGTCCATCCGGCCGCTGATCAGGATCAGCGCCTCCCCCAGCACCAGCAGCCCCAGCTCGGTGGACTGCTGGACGACGCCGATCAGGTTGTCCTCGGTGAGGAACGCGGGCGAGACGATGAAGCCGATCACGCCCAGCACGAAGATCACCGGGACCAGGGACAGATCGCGCCAGCGCGCGATGTCGATCCGCGGACGACCCCGGGCCCCCGCCGGGCCGTCCGCCACCGCCTCGGCGGGCTGCTGCCGTGCGGTACCGATCATGTCTGTGGTCCTCCCGTGCGGTCCGTGCGGTCTTCGGTTCCCCCGGCCGTGCTGTCCGTGCCCGGTTCCGTCATGCCCTCCATCGCGGCGACCAGCTGGCGGTCGCTCCAGCCGCTGCCGAACTCGGCGACGACCCGTCCGTGGAAGAACGCCAGGACCCGGTCGCAGACCCGCAGGTCGTCCAGCTCGTCGGAGACGATCAGCGCGCCGCTCCCGGCCGCCGCGACATCCCGTACGACGCCGAGCAGGGCATCCTTGGACTTCACGTCCACCCCGGCGGTCGGCCGGATCGCGACCAGCACGCTCGGTTCGCGCGCCAGCGCCCGCGCGATGACGACCTTCTGCTGATTGCCGCCGGACAGGCCGGAGACGGGCTGTGCGGGCCCCGAGGTCTTGATGTCGAGCGAGGTGATCATGCGCTGGGCGAACGCGCGGGTCCGGGACGGCAGCACCGTGCCGTACGGCCCGAGCTGGTCGGTGACGGTCAGCGTGGCGTTCTCTGCGACGCTGCGGCCCAGGACGAGCCCCTGGTCGTGGCGGTCCTCCGGGACGTACCCGATGCCCGCGTCGATGGCGTGCGGCACGCTGCCGGAACGTACCGGCCTGCCCCGTACGGAGACCCGGCCGCCGCCCGGCTTGCGCAGGCCGACCAGAGTCTCGCCGATCGCGGTGTTGCCGCTGGCGGTCGCCCCGGCCAGGCCCAGCACCTCGCCCGGCCGCACCACCAGGTCCAGCGGCGCGAACTCGTCCTCCAGGGTGAGCCCTTCGGTGCGCAGCACCGGCTCGCCGTCCGGGTCGGCCTTCCGCGCGGTGACGGGAGCGCGGACGGGAGCGCGGGCGGCGGTCCGGGAGTCGCCCCCGGGGGCGCCCTCGCCGTCGCCCGTCATCGCCGCGACCAGGTCCTCCTTGGGGAGGTCGGCGACCGGGGCGGTCAGCACATGGCGGGCGTCGCGGAAGACGGTGACGGTGTCGCAGAGGTCGTAGACCTCCTGCAGATGGTGCGAGATGAACAGAAAGGCGACGCCCTGACGGCGCAGTTCGAGCAGCTTGGTGAAGAGCCGGTCGATGCCGCCCGCGTCGAGCTGTGCGGTGGGCTCGTCGAGGATGATCAGCCGGGCGCCGAAGGAGAGGGCGCGGGCGATCTCCACGAACTGCCGCTGCTCGACGCCGAGGTCCTTCGCCCGGGTCCGGGGGTCCACGTCGACGCCGTACTCCCCCAGCAGCGCCCGGGCCTCCTCGCGCAGCGCGCGCCACCGGATGCGCCCGGTGCCCTGGAAGCGGCCCAGGTAGAGGTTCTCGGCGACCGTCAGATGCGGGACCACCATCGACTTCTGGTAGACGCAGGCGACCCGGCGCTGCCAGGCCGCGGTGTCGCCGTAGCCGGGGGCGGGTTCGCCGGAGAAGGTCACCTCGCCCTCGTCCGGGCGTTCCATGCCGGTGAGGACGGACACGAGTGTGGACTTGCCCGCCCCGTTGCGTCCGACGAGGGCGTGCGCCTCCCCGGACCGCACCGCCAGCTGGGCGTGGTCCAGGGCGACGGTCGGTCCGAAGCGTTTGACGACGCCCTCCGCCCGGACCACGGTGGGCTCTGCTGCCGCTGCCTCTGCTGCTGCCTCTGCCGCTGTCACCGGCTACTTCTTTTCGAGCTGGTTGGCCCACAGCTTCGGGTCGTCGACGTTCGTCTTGGTGACGAGCGGCGCCGGAAGCTGGTCCTCCAGACCGTTCTTGATCTTCACGATCTGCGAGCCGTGATCGGTCGGACCAGGCTGATACGTCTTGCCCTCAAGCGCCGCCTTGGCGTAGTTCAGCGCCCACTGGGCGTAGAGGTCGGCGGGCTGGGAGAGGGTGGCGTCGATCTTCCCGGCGCGGATCGCGTCCAGCTCCTCGGGGATGCCGTCGTTGGAGATGATGGTGATGTGCCCCGCCGAGCCTGCGGGCTTGAGCAGCTTCTTCTGCTCCAGCAGCGCCAGGGTGGACTGCAGGAAGGCGCCACCGGCCTGCATGTAGATGCCGTCGAGCTTGCGGTGCTGGGCCAGCAGGCTCTGCAGCTTCGCGGAGGCGACGTCGCCCTTCCAGTCGGTGGGCAGCTCGTGCACCGTGATGCCCGGGTATTTCTTCTTCATGCACGACGCGAACGCCTGTGACCGGTCCCGGCCGTTGATGGAGCTGAGGTCGCCCTGGAGCTCGGCGACCCGGCCCTTGCCGCCCAGCTGCTTGCCCAGGTATTCGCACGCCTTGGTGCCGTACGCCCGGTTGTCGGCCCGTACCACCATGTAGATCTTGCCCGCGTCGGGGCGGGTGTCCACGCTGATGACGGGGATCTTCTTCTCCTCCAGCTGTTCCAGGGTGGAGGAGACGGCCCCGGTGTCCTGGGGGGCCATGACAATCGCCTTGGCGCCCTGGTCGGTGAACGCCTGGACGTTGGAGACGAGCTTGGAGATGTCGTTCTGCGAGTTGGACAGCGGGAGCGCGGAGACCGTGCCCTTGTCGATGCCCTTCTCCAGGTACTGCTGGTAGGAGTTCCAGAAGTCGGTGTCGGTGCGCGGCATGTCGATACCGACCTTGCCGCCGCCGGAGCCGTTGCTCTCACGGTTGCAGCCGGCCAGCCCGGCGACGGCGAGCAGCACGGCGCAGGCCGCGGCTCCGGTCGTGCGGAGTCTCGTCATCGAGTCCCGTCCTTGGTCGAGTGGTGCGACGTGCGTGGTGCGGCGGTACGCGGTGCGCGGTGCGGGTGCGTGGTGCGGCAGTGCGGGCACGTGGTGCTGCTCGTGCGGGGCGCGGTACGGGTGCTCGGCGCGACGGCGCGGGGTGGTGCGGCGGCGCGGCGTGGTGCGGCGGTGCGGCGTGGTGCTTCGGTGCGGCGTGGTGCTGTGGGGTTCGGCGTGGTGCTGTGGGGTTCGGCGTGGTGCTCAGGTGGCGGGGCGCAGGCGCAGCCCCTGCATCCCTCCGTCGACGGCCAGCGCGGTGCCGGTGACGGCCGCGGCGGCGGGACTCGCCAGATACGCGACGGCCGCGGCGACCTCCTCGGCGGACACCAGCCGCCCGGTCGGCTGACGGGCCTCCAGCGCCGCGCGCTCGGCCGCCGGATCGGCGGCCTGGCCGAGCAGCCGCCCCACCCACGGGGTGTCGACGGTGCCGGGGTTGACGCAGTTGACGCGGATGCCCTCCCGTACGTGGTCGGCGGCCATGGCGAGGGTCAGCGACAGCACCGCACCCTTGCTGGCGCTGTACGCGGCGCGCTGCGGCAGTCCGGCGGTGGCGGCGATCGAGCAGGTGTGGGTGATGGACACGGCGCCGGGCCGGTCCGCCGCCGCGGCGCGCAGATGCGGCAGCGCGGCCCGCGCGGTGCGCACCAGGCCCAGCACGTTGACGTCCAGCAGCCGCTGCCACTCCTCGTCGGAGTTGTCCTCGACGGTGCCGATCGCGCCTATCCCGGCGTTGCCGACGACGGTGTGCAGGGCGCCGAATTCGGCCACCACCGCCTCCACCGCGGTCCGCACGCCCTCGTCGGAGGTGACGTCGGTCTTGACCGGCAGCGTGCCCGCCGGGGCGCCCGTCGGGTCCCGGTCGAGCACGGCGACCCGCGCACCGCGGTCGCGCAGCGTGGCGGCGATGGCGGCGCCGATGCCCGAGGCGCCGCCGGTGACGAGCGCGGCCAGCCCTTCGAAGTCGCCGGTGGGGCTCAAGAGGTCTCCTCCTGTCGTGCGGACTGCGGTGCGGTGTGCTGTGGTGCGGCTTGCTGTGCTGTGGCGTTGCGTGGTGTGGCGTGCTGCGATGGGGCGTTGCGGGCCTGCCATTCGGGCCCTTCGGGGTAGCGGTAGGCGGCGATCGACTCGGGGAGCATCCGGGCGGAGAAGCCCGGGGCGGCCGGGGCGCGGTACCGGCCCGCCTCGACGACCGCCGGGTCGGCGAAGTGTTCGTGGAGGTGGTCGACGTACTCGATGACCCGGTCGTCCCAGCTGCCCGAGACGGCCACGAAGTCGAACATGGCCAGATGCTGCACCAGTTCGCACAGGCCCACGCCGCCCGCGTGCGGGCATACCGGCACCCCGTGCTTAGCGGCGAGCAGCAGGATCGCCAGGTTCTCGTTGACCCCGGCCACGCGTGCCGCGTCGATCTGCACGAAGTCGACGGCTTCGGCCTGAAGCAGCTGTTTGAAGACGACGCGGTTGGCGACATGTTCACCGGTGGCGACCTTGACCGGCTGTCCGGCGCGGATGGCGGCGTGGCCGAGGATGTCGTCCGGGCTGGTCGGCTCCTCGATCCAGTGCGGGTCGTACGGCGCCAGGGCGCGCATCCAGCGCAGCGCCTCCGCGACGTCCCAGCGCTGGTTGGCGTCGACGGCTATCCGGATGTCCGGACCGACCGCCTCACGGGCCAGCCGCATCCGTCTGAGGTCCTCGTCGAGGTCGCCGCCCACCTTCAGCTTGATCTGGTCGAAGCCGTCGGCGACCGCCTCCTGGGCCAGCTTGATCATTTTCTCGTCGGAGTAGCCGAGCCAGCCCGCCGAGGTGGTGTAGGCGGGGTAGCCGCGCTCGCGCAGCAGCGCGGCGCGCTCGGCGCGGCCGGGCTCGGCGGCGCGCAGGATGGCGAGGGCCTCGTCGCGGGTGAGGGCGTCGGTGAGGTAGCGGAAGTCGACGAGGTCGACCAGCTCCTCGGGCGACATATCGGCCAGGAACTGCCACAGCGGCTTGCCCGCGTTCCGGGCGGCGAGGTCCCAGGCGGCGTTGACCACCGCACCGGCCGCCATATGCATGACGCCCTTCTCGGGGCCGAGCCAGCGCAGCTGCGAATCGTGGGTGAGATCACGGTAGAGGTCGGCCAGCCCGGCCGCGGTGAGCGGGGCGGGGCGGCCGACGACCTGGGGGCGCAGGGAGCGGATGGCGGCAGCGGTCACGTCGTTGCCGCGGCCGATGGTGAAGACGAAGCCATGTCCTTCCGCCCCGGTGGTGTTATCGGCGTCCGTACGGAGCACCACATACGCAGCGGAGTAGTCGGGGTCCGGATTCATGGCGTCCGAGCCGTCGAGCTGCTCCGAGGTGGGAAACCGGATGTCATGGACCTCGAACCCAGTGACGGTCGGGCGCAAACTCAATGGGGGCTCCCTGAACGAAGCGCGATAGAACATCGGACCTTTAGCGGTGATCCGATGTATAGCGCTGACTTGGGGGTCTCGTCCAGAGGTGTGCCGCAACTTTCGGGAAACAGGTCGGATGAATCACAGTGGGTTGCTGTAGAGGGGCTGCGGCGGGGCCCCCCTGAAGCCGTAGGCTTGGGGCGCACGCAAAAGAACTGCAGCCGGAGGCGGTACGAACCCGTCCGCCCCGGTCGGAAGGAGGCGCTGGGTGATCGAGCTTGAGGGGGTTCCCGAGCTGATCGACCCGGTCATGATCTGTGCCTTCGAGGGCTGGAACGACGCCGGAGACGCCGCCTCCACCGCGGTCGGGCACCTGGACCGGGAGTGGAAGGGCGAGGTCTTCGCCTCCCTCGACGCCGAGGACTACTACGACTTCCAGGTGAACCGGCCGACCGTCGCGCTGGACAACGGGGTCCGCAAGATCACTTGGCCCACCACCCGGCTCTCCGTGGTCCGCGCGGAGAACGGCGAGAAGACCCGCGACCTGGTGCTGGTGCGGGGTATCGAGCCGAGCATGCGGTGGCGGTCGTTCTGCAACGAGATCCTCGGCTACGCCCATGAGTTGGGCGTCGAGATGGTCGTCGTCCTCGGGGCGCTGCTCGGCGACACCCCGCACACCCGGCCGGTGCCGGTCAGCGGTGTCACCTCCGACCCGGACCTGGCCCGCACCCTCGACCTCGAGGAGACCCGCTACGAGGGCCCGACCGGCATCGTCGGCATCCTTCAGGAGGCCTGCACCCACGCCGGTGTCCCCGCGGTGAGCCTGTGGGCGGCCGTCCCGCACTACGTCTCCCAGCCGCCGAACCCGAAGGCGACCCTGGCCCTGCTGAACCGCCTGGAAGACCTGATCAGCGTCCGCATCCCGCTCGGCGAACTGGGCGAGGACGCGCGCGCCTGGCAGCTGGGCGTGGACCAACTGGCCTCGGAGGACAGCGAGGTCGCCGAGTACGTCCAGTCGCTGGAGGAGGCCCGGGACACGGCGGAGCTGCCGGAGGCGTCGGGCGAGGCGATCGCGCGGGAATTCGAGCGCTACCTGCGACGCCGGGACGGCTCACCGGGCACGCCGGGGGGCCATGCGACGGAGACGGGCACCGGCGGCGTGGCGGACGCCCGCGAGGGCGCCCCGTACCTGCGCGACCCCGGAACGGGCCACCCCCGCCCCCGGAAGCCGTCCGCGAAGGACGACGACGGCGACGAGGCCTCGGGCAGCGGCAGCGAGGACGCCGGGAGCACCGAGAGCGCGGAGAGCGCGGAGAGCAACGACGCGGAAGACCGCCCGGACGACCAGGGCTGACCCTCCGGACAACCCCCCCCGCCCCGCACCGACGCCCAGTGGGCTGTGCCCCGCCCGAAGGGAGAGGCACTGGCGGGGCCGGGGACGCCCCTTCCGCAGCGTGCCGCACCGCCGTTGAGCGGCGAACGTCCCCGCGACGGGGCCCGGAGGGGGCCAGAGGGGCAAAGCCCGTGGGAACGGGCCCGGGCGGACCTCGCGTAGCGCGCTGCGCCGCCGCTGAGCGGCGATCGTCCCGCCCGCGGCGGGACCCGGAGGGAGCACGGGCCCGGGGGCACCCTTGCGCAGCGTGCCGCGCCGCCGCTCAGCGGCAAGGGCGGCTCTCCCGCAGCCGAGGCCCGGGGCGAAGTCCCCGGAGATCGCGGCGCCGGGCAGGCCCGGCGGAGTCCCCCCGGGGGGCCGGGCCCGGACGGAGCTACCGCAACCTGCTGCGCCGCCGCTCAGCGGCGAAGCCCCTCCTGCGCGCCCGGCCCCGGGCCGGAGCCCTCACGGGCCAGACCGGGGGCCGAGGGCGGAGCCCTACCGCTACGGGGGCGCGGAGCAAAGACCAACAGGCCGCCGAGGGCCGGGGCAGAGTCCGGCAGAGTCCCCCCGGGGGCCGGGCCCGGACGGGCCTACCGCAACCTGCTGCGGCCGCCGCCCAACGGCGAAGCACGCCCGGACCCGGGCCGAAGCCCACGGGCCAGGCCGGGGGCCGAGGCCGGAGCCCTACCGCTACGGGGCGCGGAACGATGACCAGCAGGCCGCCGGGGGCCGGGGCAGAGCCCGGCGGGCCCAGGGGCTGAGCCCCGGGCCCGGCGGAGTCCACGGGGCTGAGCCCCGGGAGCGGGGCCCGGGCCCGGTGGGGGGCCGGGGGCGGAGCCCCCGGGGTCGGGGAGGGGCGGGGTGGGGAGCTCCTACAGGGCGACGCCCAGTAGCGCGTCCACCGCCCTCGACGCCAGGCCCGGGGCGCCCTCGTCCGTGCCGCCGGATGACGACTGGGCGGCCGCCCAGCGGTCGACGGCCGCGAGGGCCGACGGGGAGTCGAGGTCGTCCGCCAGAGCCACCCGTATCTCCTCCACCAGCGCGTCCGCCGACGGGCCGTCCGGGCGCGAGACGGCGGCGCGCCAGCGGGCGAGGCGGGCCTCGGCGTCCCGCAGGACGCCGTCGGTCCACTCCCAGTCGGAGCGGTAGTGGTGGGCCAGCAGGGCGAGCCGGATGGCCGCCGGGTCGACGCCGTCGCGCCGCAGCGCGGAGACGAAGACCAGATTGCCCTTGGACTTGGACATCTTCTCGCCGTTCAGCCCGACCATCCCGGCGTGCACGTACGACTGCGCGAACGGCCGCTCGCCGGTAAGGACCTGGGCGTGCGAGGCGCCCATCTCGTGGTGCGGGAAGGCGAGATCCGAGCCGCCGCCCTGAACGTCGAAGCCCATGCCGAGGTGGTCGAGGGCTATGGCCACGCACTCGATGTGCCAGCCGGGGCGGCCGGGGCCGAGGGAGCCACCGTCCCAACTCGGCTCGCCCTCACGGGCGGCCACCCACAACATCGGGTCCAGCGGGTTCTTCTTGCCCGGGCGCTCCGGGTCGCCGCCGCGCTCGGCGGACAGCATTCGCATGGCCTCGGCGTCGAGGCGGCTGACCGAGCCGAAGGCGGGGTCGGACTCCACGGAGAAGTAGACGTCGCCCTCGACCTCGTACGCCGCGCCCGCGTCCCGCAGCCGCTCCACGAGCGGCACGATCCCCGGTATGGACTCGACGGCACCGATGTAGTGGCGCGGGGGCAGCATCCGCAGGGCCGTCATGTCCTCGCGGAAGAGGGCGGTCTCGCGCTCGGCGAGGGCTGTCCAGTCGTCGCCGTTCGCCACGGCCCGCTCCAACAGCGGATCGTCGATGTCGGTGACGTTCTGGACGTAGTGGACCTGGCGCTTGGTGTCGAGCCACACGCGCTGAACGAGGTCGAACGCGTTGTAGGTCGCCGCATGACCCATGTGGGTCGCGTCGTACGGCGTGATGCCGCAAACGTAGATGCGGGCGACGGGGCCGGGGGTGAGGGTGATCGGTCCCCCGGTCGCGGTGTCGTGAATCCTCAGGTCGCGGCCACTGCCAGGCAGGGCGGGAACCTCGGAAGCGGGCCAGGCATACATGCAATGAGCGTAACCGGATGCCGGTTCCGGATACGAACCGGACCGGCCCTGCTGACCGTTTGTTGGCCGAATAGACGGTCTTGCGCATTCGCCCGTGAGCTGCTTCGTAGCCGTTCCACGGTGATCGGCAGCGGTCGGCAGCGGTCGGCAGCGGTCGGCGGCGGTCGGCTCAGACCGGCGGCCACGGAATGGCGGGCCACTGGCCGCTGGGCGCGGGGTGCACCCCGGTCCGCAGCAGCGCCGCCACCCGGGCCCGCAGCGCCTCGATCTCGGCGCCGGTGATCAGCTTCGCCAGCCGGGCGCCGAGCGACCCGTCGTCGGCGAGCTGGTCCGCCAGCCCGCGCAGCACGTCCAGCACTTCGTCCGGCAGCGGCTCCCCGGCCCATCCCCACAGCAGGGTGCGCAGCTTGTCCTCGGCGTTGAAGGTCACACCGTGATCAATCGCATAGAGCCGACCGCCCGCGGCGGGCAGCAGATGGCCGCCCTTGCGGTCGCCGTTGTTGATCACTGCGTCGAGGACGGCCAACCGCCGCAGCCGTACGTCATCGGCGTGCACCAGCAGCGCGGTGCGGCCCTCGCCCACCTCCGCGAAGCCGACCGCCTTCCAGCCGGGGCCCGGCTCGTCGCCCTCGATGAGCGCGAGCAGCTCGGTCCCGTCGGCGGCCGGGTCGTCGGAGTCACCGGACCCGTCAGAACCGTCAGAGCCATCGGGGCCGTCAGAGCCGTCGGGGCCGTCCCCCTCGGCCACCTCGACCCACAGCTGGCACATGCCCCGCCCGTACGGCCCGTCACGCAGCACGGTGGGCGGGACCAGGCCCCAGCCGGTCGCCTCGGAGATCTCGTACGCCGCGACCTCGCGCTGGGCAAGGGTGCCGTCCGGGAAGTCCCACAGCGGCCGCTCCCCCGCCACCGGCTTATAGACGCACGGCGCGCTGTGGCCGTCGTACTCGACCGTGCAGTAGAGCACCGCGTTGGACGCCTCCCGGACCCGGCCGCGCACCGTCAGCTCGCCCAGGGCCAGCAGCTCGGACGGCTCCGGGGGCGTCAGGCTTCGCGGCGGTATCCGTTCTGGCGCGGACATACGTGTCCCTCCGGGTCGAGCGGCAGGCTGCACAGCGGGCAGGGCGGGCGACCGGCGTTGACGACGTCCAGCGCCCGCTTGGCGAAGGCGCGGGCCTGGATGCCGGTGAGCCGGACCCGCAGCATGGGCGGCCCGTTCACGTCGTCCTGCAGGAGCCGTTCCTCGGCCTCGGCGAGGTCCTCCTCGGACTCCGCTTCCAGCTCGACGAGCGCCTGCGCCTCCACGATCATGCGCTGTTCCTCGCCGTCCCAGGCAAGGGCCATGGTGCCGACGCGGAATTCCTCTTCCACGGGGGCGTCCAGGGGTGCGGTGTCGCTGAGTTCGGAGGGGGCGACGGCCGGTACCGGGGCGTTGCCGCCGGTGCGCCGCACCACCTCGTCGAGCAGCTCGTCTATCCGCTCGGCAAGCGCCGCGACCTGGGTCTTCTCCAACGACACACTGGTGGTCCGGCCACCCGAGGACGCCTGCAGGAAAAAGGTACGGCGGCCAGGCAGCCCGACCGTACCGGCGACGAATCGGTCCGGCGGGTCAAAGAGGAACACCTGACGGGACAACGTCCTGCTCCATTTGCGTCGACTGGTCGGCTGGTTGACTACTGCGGCTGGCGGTTCCGGCGGGGCCGCCGGGGGTCACGGCTGCCCGGTCGCGGCTGCCGCGGCGCCTCCGCGCCGCGGCACCACCCTACTGCGCTCGGAGATCATGGTGCCCCCGCGTCGCCGCCCACCGCCGCGTCCCCGCCGCGGTCGGCCGGGGCGCTCTCCCGGGGCACGAGTCCCGCGAAGTCGCCGGTGTCGCCGAGCCGTACGACGAAGGGCCGGTTGGGGGTGTAGCGGATCGCGGTGACCGAGCAGGGCTCGACCGAGATGCGCTGGAAGAGGTCGAGGTGGAGACCGAGCGCGTCCGCGACGATCGCCTTGATGATGTCGCCGTGCGAGCACATCAGATAGGTCGCGTCGGCGCCGTGCTCCTCCGCGATCCGGGTGTTCCAGTCGCGCACCGCGTCGACCGCGCGTGCCTGCATGGCGCGCATGGACTCGCCGCCGGGGAAGGCGGCGGCGGACGGATGCTGCTGGACGATGTTCATCAGCGGTTCATCGGCCAGCTCGGCGAGTTTGCGGCCCGACCAGTCGCCGTAGTGGCACTCCCCGATCCGCTCCTCGGTGTGCGTCGGCAGTTCGGGGCGGGCGGCGAACAGCGGCGCGAGGGTCTCCTGGCAGCGCTGCAGCGGGCTGGTGACGGCGGCGGCGAGCGGCAGCCCGGCGAGCCGCCCGGGCAGCTCCGCGGCCTGGGCGGCGCCGCGCTCGTCGAGGGCGACACCGGGCGTCCAGCCCGCGAGGACGCCTGCCGTGTTCGCGGTGGACCGGCCGTGCCGGACGAGGATCAGCGTGGGCATGCGTGCCACCCTACGACCCCTCCGGACCCGCTCAGGATGGGTGTGCGCCCGTAGTGTGCGCCCGTCGTGTGCGCGGGCAGGTGCGCGGGCGGGTACGCCGCGTGGGCACTGCGGGTGCGCGCCGGGTGTGCTGCCCCGCGGTGCGCTTTCTTACCCGGGCGAGGGACAATGCCCGGCGTGATCGTGGATTGTGCCATTTACCAGGACGGGTGCCGGACCGAGGGACCCGCCGACTTCTCCGACGCCCTCGACCAGGCGCGCCTGACCGGGGACTCCTTCCTCTGGATCGGGCTGCACGAGCCGACGGAGAAGGAGTTCGGGCTCGTCACCAGCGAGTTCGGGCTGCACCCGCTGGCCGTGGAGGACGCGCTGACCGCGCACCAGCGGCCCAAGCTGGAGATCTATGACGACTCGCTGTTCCTCGTACTCAAACCGGTGCAGTACGAGGAGAAGGCCGGGACCGTCACCGCAGGTGAGCTGATGGTGTTCGTCGGTGACTCCTTCGTGGTGACCGTACGGCACGGCGAGGCCAATCCGCTGAGCGCGGTGCGCGAGCGGCTGGAGCACACCCCGGAGGTGCTGGCGCACGGGCCGACGGCGGTGATGTACGCGGTCGCCGACGCGGTCGTGGACCACTACCTGGATGTCGCGGACGGGCTCCACGAGGACCTGGACGAGCTGGAGACCGAGGTCTTCGCACCGGACGGCAACGCGGGCCACAACACGGCGGGCCGGATCTACGCCTTCAAGCGCGAGGTGCTCGAATTCCGCCGCGCGACGGGCCCGTTGGCGGAGCCGATGACCCGGCTCGCGGGCGCCGGGGTGCCGTTCGTCCACGAGGGGTCGCGGCCGTTCTTCCGTGACGTCCATGACCACCTGACCCGGGTGAACGAGCATGTGGAGGGCCTCGACCGGCTGCTGTCGGACATCCTCTCGGCCCATCTGGCGCAGATGGGGGTTCGGCAGAACGACGACATGCGCAAGATCTCGGCGTGGGCGGCGATGGCGGCGGTACCGACGCTGATCGCCGGTATCTACGGCATGAACTTCACGCACATGTGGGAGCTGCGCCAGCCGTGGGGCTATCCGGCCGCGGTGGGGCTGATGGCGGGCGTGATCGGGCTGCTCTTCCGCATGTTCAAGCGCCGCGGCTGGCTCTGACGCGGGAGGCCGCGGTTCATCGCCGTACGCGGCCGTATACGGCCATACGGGCGGGGGCGGGGCTCAGGCGAACTCGGGCGCCTCGGGAGCGGCCGTCTCCGTACCGGCGCCCAGCGCGTCCCGCCGCTCGGGCATCCGCAGCGTCACCATGCGGCGCCAGCCGCCCAGCCGCTCGTACCCGTACCCGGCCTTGACGCCCGCCGTCAGCACCGCGGACTTCCGCTTCGACCAGCCGAGGATGCGCCCCATCTGGGTCATCACGGCGAGGCTGACGCACCGGTGGACCTCCATCTCGACGAGCGCGCACTCGCGCAGCGCCCGGTGGATGGTCCGGCCGTACCCGGCGGCGGCCAGCCGCAGCAACTCCTCGTGGCAGTAGGCGAGGTGGTTCTCCTCGTCCTTGGAGATCATCGTGACCGCCCGGCCGATCTCCGGATGGTCGCCGAAGCAGGCGCGCAACATGGCCATCTGCGCGGCGGCGCGCTGCTCGGTGACCCGGCTGTGGGCGAGGTAGACGACGATGTCGTGCTCGGTGAGCGGTTCGTCGCGGCGCAGCTTCTCGTGGGCGAGGCCGACGCCGCGGGCCTCCAGCAGCATGGTGTAGTCCGCCGTGCGCGGTACCCCGACCGGCTCCAGACCGCGCTTGCGGAGCAGGGCGTTGAAGATCCGGCCGTGCTTGTCCTCGTCCGCGCCATGCCGGGTGATCTTGGGCGCGAGGGCGCGCTGGGTCTCGGGCACGAGCGCGGCGATCCGGCCGTTCTCCCAGCCGCCCTGCGCCTCGCCGCTGGCCGCGATGGAGCAGAACAGCCGGAACGACTCGTCGTTGCCGAGGATCTCCTGGAAGACGCTTTTCGCCGAGAGCATCGCTGCCACCTCCGGGCACGGCATGCACGCACGGAAAGTGCACGCATTGACGCGCGCTGACACGCACTGAAAAGAGTCAAATGCCGGGTATCGGAAGTGGCAACAGGTGGGACGTCCGGCTCATCCGTACGAGGGAATCACGAGCGAATACGGAGGGTCCCGCCGTGCGCGTAACCCCATGGCCCCGGCGGCGTTGTGCTCGGTGACGGCCGTGGCGGGGAAGACCCCCGAGCCTCCACCACGGCCGTGGAAACCTCCGCATACGCGTGTGCTACGCGAGCCCGGCGCGCTCCAGCGCCTCGACACCGGCCCGCAGCCCGGCCACCCGCTCCTCCAGCGTGAAGCCCGCGGGGCTGAGCGACAGGGTGGTGACACCGGCCTCGGCGTAGGCCTTCATACGGTCGGCGATGCGGTCCACCGGGCCGAGCAGCGCGGTGGAGTCGATCAGCTCGTGGGGAATGGCGGCGGCAGCGCCCTCCTTGTCCCCGGCCAGGTACTTCTCCTGGATCTCGGCGGCCTCCTTCTCGTACCCCATGCGCTGCGCCAGCTTGTTGTAGAAGTTCTGCTTGGCGCTGCCCATGCCGCCCACGTAGAGCGCGGTGTACGGACGGAACTGGTCGGCCAGCGCGCGGACGTCCTCACCGACCGCGAGCGGGACGGTGGGCACCAGGTCGAAGCCGTCGAGGGTCTTGCCCGCCTTCTCACGGCCCGCCCGCAGCGAGCCGAGGGTGGTCGCCTCGGCGTGCTCGGGGGCGAAGAAGATGACCAGCGCGCCGTCGGCGATCTCGCCGGTCTGCTCCAGGTTCTTCGGGCCGATGGCCGCGATGTAGAGCGGGATGTACTCGCGCACCGGGTGCACGGTGAGCTTGAGGGGCTTGCCGGGGCCGCCGGGCAGCGGCAGGGTCCAGTTCGCGCCCTCGTGGGTCAGCCGCTCGCGCGACATCGCCTTGCGGATGATCTCCACGTACTCACGGGTGCGGGCCAGCGGCTTGTCGAACCGCACGCCGTACCAGCCCTCCGAGACCTGCGGCCCCGAGACGCCGAGCCCGAGGCGGAACCGGCCTCCGGAGAGGGAGTCCAGGGTGGCGGCGGTCATCGCCGTCATCGCGGGCGTACGGGCCGGGATCTGGAAGATGGCGGAGCCGACGTCGATGCGCTCGGTCTGCGCGGCGACCCACGAGAGCACGGTGGCGGCATCCGATCCGTACGCCTCCGCGGCCCAGCAGACCGAGTAGCCGAGCCGGTCGGCCTCGCGCGCGACCGCGAGGTTGTCCGCGTCCATCCCGGCGCCCCAGTAGCCGAGGTTGATTCCGAGCCGCATACCCATGCCACACCTCTTACTGATCAGTAACGTCGCTGTTCCGGGGACTCTAGCGCGCGGAACCCCGGTACGTCAGGGGTGGGTCCGGGGTAGGCCGGGGACAGCTCGTGGGTGATCCACCGAGGGCTGATGGTGGGTTATCCACAGGCTGACACGGTCCGCTTCCCGGCCAGTAATCTCGATGTTCATGGAGCGACGTACATGGAGCTAAGGCACCTGGGCCGCACCGGCCTGCGCGTATCCCGGCTCGGGCTCGGCACGCTCACCTGGGGGAGGGATACCGGCGAACACGAAGCGGCGGATCAGCTCAAGGCGTTCTGGGAAGCGGGCGGGACGCTGATCGACACCGCCGATGTGTACGCGGACGGAGAGGCGGAGTATCTGCTCGGGCGGCTGATGGAGGGGCTGGTGCCGCGGCGCGATCTGCAGATCGCCACCAAGGCGGGCAGCGTCCCCGACCCGGACCGCCGTTTCGACGGCTCCCGCGGCCACCTGCTGGCGGCCCTGGACGCCTCGCTGGAGCGGCTCGGCACGGACCATGTCGACCTGTGGCAGGTGCACGCCTTCGACCCCGTCACCCCGCTGGAGGAGACCCTCCAGGCGCTCGACATAGCGGTCAGCAGCGGGCGGGCGCGGTATGTCGGCGTGTCCAACTTCTGCGGCTGGCAGCTCGCCAAGGCCGCCACCTGGCAGCTGGCCTCGTCCGGTGCCCACACCCGGCTCGCCAGCACCCAGATGGAGTATTCGCTGCTCCAGCGCGGCATCGAGCGCGAGGTGCTCCCGGCCGCCCTGGACCTCGGCATCGGCCTGCTGCCGTCCTCGCCGCTGGGGCGTGGCGTACTGACCGGAAAGTACCGCCACATGACGCCCTCCGACTCCCGCGGTGCCTCCGGGCTCGCCGCCTTCGTCGCCCCCTACCTCGACGAGGAGGCGAGCCGGATCGTCGACGCCGTCGCCATAGCCGCCGACGGTCTGGCGACGAGCGCCCTGCATGTCGCGCTCGCCTGGGTGCGCGACCGCCCGGGCGTGACCGCGCCCATCGTCGGCGCGCGCAACGCTCAGCAGTTGCGTGCGGCGCTGTCGGTGGAGGCCCTTAGTCTTCCGGACGAGATCTGCCAGGCGCTCGACGATGTGTCGGCGCCCGTGCACCGCTATCCCGATCAGGACTGGAGCACGCTGTGACGACCGACCACCTCGCCGGCGACCCCGCGCCCGAGGAGGCCACCGGGGCGAGCGCGGACCGCGCCGCGCCCGCCGCCCAACCGGCACCGGCACCGGCGCCGTCGGCGCCCGAGCGCCCCACCGGCGCGCCGGGCCCGGATCGGGACGGAGCCCCTGCCCCCGACGACGCGTCAGCGGCCCCCCGGCCGGGCGGCGAGCCCCAGGGCCGCCCCGCCGAGCCCGCCCCACCGGCCGCCGCGGCAGACTCGCCCCAGCCCGGCGAACCCGGGCAGCCCGACGCCGCGAGCCCCACCTCCGAAGCGGAACCCGACGCTCCCGAGCCCGGCACGCCCGAGCCCGACGCACAGGGCGAAACCGGGGCCGGTGCCGGGCCCACGGCGAGTCGGGCGGACGCCGCCGGGCAGACAGCCCCCGCAGCCGGTACACCGGCCGCCGAAAGCTCCGCCGCAGCACCCGGCCAGCCCGACGCCGCGAGCCCCACTTCCGAGGCGGAACCCAGTGCTCCCACGCCCGGGACCGACACGCCCGCCGAGGCCGCAGCCGGTTCGCCGGACGCACCGGCATCAGCCGCTGCCCCACAGCGCCCGGAGCAGCCCAGTACCAACGGGGACACCGACGCCGAGCAGACAGCCCCCGGAACCGGCACACCGGCCGCCGAAAGCTCCGCCGCAGCACCCGGCCAGCCCGGCACCGCGAGCCCCGCCGCCGAAGCGGAACCCAGCGCTCCCACGCCCGGGGCCGACGCGCCCGCCGAAGCCGGGGCCGGTTCGCCGGACGCACCGGCATCAGCCGCTGCACCGCAGCACCCGGAGCAGCCCGGCGCCAACGGGGGCACCGTCCCGCAGACAGCCCCCGAAGCCGGGACACCGGCCGCGGGCAGCGCCGCCGCAGAATCCGGGCAACCCGGCGTGGACGCGCGCGATGGCTCCGCCTTCACCTCCTCACCGGGGCACCCCGCCACAGCCGAAGCACTTGGGCGGGCGGGCGGGGCGCACGCCCAAGGCGGCCCGGGGGCACAGGACACCGGGGGGCCGGGTGCTGGTTCAGGCGCCGCCCCGGCCGCCGGGGCGGACGCCGGGCGGGCGTCTGCGGGCTCTGGGGGGCGGTCGGCGGCGGCTGAGGCGTTGGCTGCCGCCGTGCGGGCCGTGGAGAGCGGCGAGCGGTCGGCGGCGTCGTTCTTCAACGAGCCCCGCCCGGCCCCCGCCAAGCCGCGCGAACCGGCCCGGGCCAAGCCGCGCGAACCGGCCCGGGCCGCCGCTGCCGCTCCCGTCGCGCCACCGGCGCGTCCCGCGGCGGCGGGGGTGGCCGGAGTCCGGGAGGTGCTGGCGGCGGGCGGAGCGCCCGAGGCGCTGGCCGTACCGGTCGCCGAGACCCTCGGCGAGCGCGCCGCCGAGGCGCTGCGCGAGGACCCCTGGCAGCTGCTGGCCGTCCCCGGGGTGCGCCCCGACCAGGCCGATGGGTTCGCCCGCGCGCTGCTGGGGCCGGACTGCGGGCCGGGCGACGAGCGTCGCTCGCAGGCGCTCACCGGCTGGCTGCTGGAGCGCGCCGCCCTCGAAGGGCACACCGCGCTGGAGTCCTCCGCGCTGCGCGCCGCCCTCGCCAAGGTGTCCGTGCCGGACCCGGACGAGGCGCTGCAGGCGGCCATCGCGGGCGGCGGTGTGCTGGTCTTCCAGGACGCCCTGGAGACGCCCCCCGGCGCCCAGCCCGCACCCGCCACGCCCGACGACGACGAGGAGGAGCCCGAGCAGCCGGTCCGGGTGCTGCTGGGGCTCGACCGGTACGCGCTCGCGGAGGAGAGCCTGGCGGACGGTTTCGCGCGGCTGATCACCACCTTCGCCGATGTGCACACGCCCGCGCCGGACTGGGAGGCGGCGGCCACCGCCGCGCCGTCCCCGTCCGCCGCGGAGCTGATCCGTACCGTCGCGGCGCACGGCCTGGTCACGCACAGCGGCGGCGAGGCGGCCCGCGCCGAACCGGCGGCGCTGGTCGTCGCCGCGCGGTCGTCGGGGCTGCGGGTCTGCGCCGCCGCGCACAGCGAGGACGGCAGGCGGCGGCTGGCCGCGGAGGTCGGCGCCGACGCGGCCGTGACCGTCGCCGGGCTGCTCTCCGGCGGCGAGGGCCCGGGGCGCGACGAGGATGGCGCGCTGGCGCTCGACCTGATCGCCGTGCTGGACGCGCCCCAGCTGGACGTGGAGACGGCGGCGATGCTCGTCGAGTCCCTGCCGGACGGCGCCCGGCTGGTGCTGAGCGGGGACCCGGGCGTGCTGTGGTCGGCCGGGCCGGGCCGGGTGTTCGCGGATCTGGTGGCGGCCCGCCGCTGCCCGCAGGTGGTCTCCCGTACGCCCGACCCGGGGCCGATCGGCGAGCTGGTCTCGGGCATCGGCATCGGTGAGCTGAACCAGGTGGAGGCGCCGGGCAAGGAGGTCGTGATCGTCCCCGCGCGCGACGCGGGCGAGGCCGTGCACCGCACGGTGCAGCTGGTCGCGGATTCGGTGCCGCGCGCGATCGGGGTGCCGCCGGAGCAGACGCAGGTGATCACGCCGGGCCATGGTGGCGCGGCCGGGACGCGTGCCCTGAACACCGCGCTGAAGGAGCGGCTGAACCCCGGCCCCGGCCGGTTCGCCGGTTTCGACCCCGGCGACCGGGTCGCCTATACCCCGGCGCCTGGCCGTGCGATCCCGGGCACGGTGGTGTCGGCGGACGCGGAGGGGCTGCGGCTGGACTGCGCGGGTGCGCCGGTGGTGGTGCCCCGCGAGCAGGTCGGCGACCTGGTGCGGCACGGCTGGGCCCTCACCGCCCATCAGGCGGCCGGAACCCGCTGGCCCGCGGCGGTCGTGGTGCTCCCGGGGGACGCGGCGGCCGGGCTGACCCGCGCCTGGATCTACACGGCTTTCAGCCGGGGTGAGCGACATCTGTCCGTGGTGCACGGCGCGGACGCGGCGCTGCCACGGGCGGTCGCGGAGATCCCGTTCAAGGACCGCACCACGCGCCTGCGGTCCCTGCTCCAGACTCAGGCCCCGCCCACGGGGTGACGGGCGGTACGGGCCCTACGGCCGCAGGGCGGGCGGCCGAAGGGTCCGGGGTGCGGCGGTGCTGCCGGGGTCAGCTCCCCGGGCCCAGCACCTCGAGATCGTCTTCCTCCTCGTCGTCCAGCTCCTCGTCGAAGACCGAGCTGACGTCGAAACGGCAGACGATCTGCTCCGGATCGGCCTGGTCGAACGGGGCGGACAGCCACTCGCCCGGTTCGGCAGGTTCCTCGACGGCCGAGACCCAGAGGGTCGAGTCGCCCTCCTCAAGGCCGAACTCCTTGTGCCGGGAGGCGATCTCGTCCGGCTCGAACTCGCCGAACACGACGCCGAGAGCGGCATGGACGCTCTCACCGGCACCGGCCGTCCCACCGCCCAGGCGGCCGTTCCCGGTGTCGATGTCCGGATCGAGGTCGACGATGCGCTGGGCCTGCGACAGCAGCCGCTGCGGTTCGACCACCGCGTAGTCCCGGCGGATCAGCACGCTGAGCGCACTGGGTTCGTCCGGCCCCGCGTAGGCGGGCAGGCTGTCATCGCCCGGGATCTCGAAGGGCGTCACTTCGTCGTAGGTGTCATAAAGCAGCTCATCGTAGACCTCGGCTGCCGCCGCCAGTTCGTTGAACGCGGCGTAGACGGTCGGGTCGCCTTCCCCCGACCGGCGTTCGACGGCGTCGAGGTGACGGTCCAGTGCGGCCTTCACCGCTTCAGCGGCGGCACGTACCTCGGCAGCGGATGGCTGCGCAGCATCAGACATAGTGCAGACGCTATCCGTACCAGGGCAGTTCCCGCACAATAGATGCGATGCCGGAATACGAATTCTGCGACGTGTATGTGCCACGCGGGGTGTCCCGCAACGCCGCTACCCGCCTGCTCACCGACCATGCCGAATACGGACACTGGGAGTTGGATCGGCTAAGACTCAACCCCGACGGCAGCCGAAGAGTGCGGCTGCGGCGTCGTATCATCCGCCAGCTCCGCGCCACCTGGTGACGCGCAGCGGGCCCCGCACGAAGCGGGGCCCGCTGCGATCGGACCGGATCAGACCAGGTCAGACGGTGTACGTGGCCTTTGCGCGGCCTTGCGGAAGCGGAACGGGTCAGCGCCGCGCGACGCGCGCCCGGCGGTAGAGCACCGTGCCCGCGAGCAGCATGCCCGCGGCGGCCGGAATGGCCAGTTCCATCGGTCCGGCACCGGTGTGGGCGAGCTGCTCGCTGCCCGTGAGGTGGGAACCGCCGAGGTTCGCGGCCGGGTCGACGGTGTGCGCACCGTTCTGGTGCTGCCCGTTCCCGTTGTTGCCGTCGTTCCCGTTGTGGCCAGGGGTGTCATCTCCCGGGTTGTTCGGCTGGCCGGGGTTGCCGGGGGTACCGGGCTGACCCGGGTTTCCGGGGTTACCCGGGGTGCCAGGGTTACCGGGGTTCCCAGGGTTGCCCGGGTTCCCGGGGTTACCCGGATTTCCGGGGTTCCCAGGGTTGCCCGGGTTCCCGGGGTTACCGGGATTGCCCGGGTTCCCCGGGTTGTTCGGTACGGCTTCGACCATGCCGCAGCCGCCCGCGCTGTTCCCTGTCGCGATCACCCCGATGCCGTTCCCGCACACGTTGACCGGAACGTGCACCGGGACCTGGACGTTGTTGCCGGAGCCGACCCCCGGAGAGGTCTGGCTGCTGCCCTGCGCGGAGGAGCCGGAGGAGCTCCCCGCCTGGGAGCCGCTGGACGCACTGCCCGAGCTGCCCGAGGTACCGGAGCTGCCCGATCCGCCGGTGCCCTGCTGCGTACCGCCGCCGCACCGGGCGTCGTTGAGGAACCCGAGGACGTTCACGGTGTTTCCGCACAGGTTCACCGGCACGTGCACCGGCACCTGGATGTTGTTGCCCGACACGACCCCGGGCGAGTGCCCGGCGCTGCCGTTCGCCCCCGAATCCGCGTGTGCGTAGCCCCCGGTCACGGCCAGAACGCCGCTCGCCGCCGCTACGGTGATCAGGCCCTTTTTCGCAACCTGTCGCATAACTTTTCGCTCCCCTGCCGGTGGCCCGGCCGGAACCCGTGCGGGCGGTGTTCGCCCGAACCCCCATGCCCGGACGGCCCCGGAGTGCGTGGCGCACACTCCGGGCCCGCCGGGATCACGTTCCGGTGGACCGTGACTCGACGTCACGTGATCGATGCGGTAGTCGCCGAAGGCCGGGGTTCATCATCCCGCCCCCTCTTCGGCATCGCGGCCCGTTCACGAGCCGCACACCCCATGTAACGAGGAAGGAGCAATCAAGCTATCAAGCTACGACAC
This sequence comes from Streptomyces sp. NPDC005962, assembly GCF_040629205.1. Classification (NCBI taxonomy): domain Bacteria; kingdom Bacillati; phylum Actinomycetota; class Actinomycetes; order Kitasatosporales; family Streptomycetaceae; genus Streptomyces; species Streptomyces sp. NPDC005962. Next base: position 24,962 of record NZ_JBEXVE010000020.1, read on the forward strand.
CATTCACCCTTTTGTGATGCATTCAGTATGTGTGAACGATTAGGCCATCCAGGGTGTGCTCAGCACCCGTCGAGGAACCGGTCCAGGACCCGTACGCCGAACTTCAGCCCGTCCACCGGAACCCGCTCGTCCACGCCGTGGAACATCCCGGCGAAGTCCAGCTCCGGGGGCAGCTTCAGCGGCGCGAAGCCGAAGCAGCGGATGCCGAGGTCGTCGAAGGACTTGGCGTCCGTGCCGCCGGACAGGCAGTACGGCACGGCGCGCGCGATCGGGTCCTCGGCCTTGAGCGCCGTCTGCATGGCCTCGACCAGCGACCCGTCGAAGGTCGTCTCCAGTGCCTTGTCCGCGTGCACGTCCTCGCGCTTGACCCGCGGGCCGAGGATGCGGTCGAGGTCGGCCAGGAACTCGTCCTCCAGGCCCGGCAGGAAACGGCCGTCCACGTGGGCCGTCGCCTGCCCGGGGATGACGTTGACCTTGTAACCGGCGCCGAGCATGGTCGGCGCGGCGGTGTTCTGCAGCGTCGCCCCGATGAGTTTCGCGATCCCGCCGAGCTTGGCCAGCGTCTCGTCCATGTTCTCCGGGTCGAGAGGGGTGCCGAGCGCGTCGGACAGCTCGTCCAGGAAGGACCGTACGGTCTTGGTCACCCGGATCGGGAACTTGTGCCGCCCGAGCCGCCCGACCGCCTCCGACAGCTCGGTGATGGCGTTGTCGTTGTTGGTCATCGAGCCGTGGCCCGCGGTGCCGTCCACCGTGAGCCGCATCCAGTGCATGCCCTTCTGGGCGGTCTCGATCAGGTACAGCCGCAGGTCCTCGTTGACCGTGAAGGAGAAGCCGCCGACCTCGCCGATCGCCTCCGTCACGCCCTCGAACAGCTCCGGGTGATGGTTGACCAGGTGCCGCGCCCCGAAGACGCCACCCGCCTCCTCGTCGGCGAGGAAGGCGAGCACGATGTCGCGCGGGGGCTTGCGGCCGGTGCGCAGCCGCTCCCGTACGACGGCGAGCGTCATGGCGTCCATGTCCTTCATGTCCACCGCGCCCCGGCCCCAGACGCAGTCGTCGACGATCTCGCCGGAGAAGGGGTGGTGGGTCCAGTCCTCGGCGTTGGCCGGTACGACGTCGGTGTGGCCGTGGATGAGCAGCGCGGGCCGGGACGGGTCCTCGCCCTCGATACGGGCCACCGTCGAGGCCCGGCCCTTGGCGGACTCGACGATCAGCGGTTCGAGCCCCACCTCGGCGAGCTTTTCGGCGACGTACTCGGCGGCGGCCCGCTCCCCGGGCCCGGAGTGGTCGGGGCCGTAGTTACTGGTGTCGATCCGGATCAGATCACGGCACAGATCGACGACCTCGTCCTCGCCCCTGACCGTTCCGGCTTTCGTCCCGCCCGCTTGCGACTCACTCACGCTGCCTCCTCATCGTTCCCGCCCCCAGGCCGGGTCCACCCGGACCGGCCCGCCACGGGGCTCCTCCGCCATCCTCCACCCCCCGACGCCGCAGCCCAAGGCCGCAATATGGCTGTCATTCCCCATACACACTCTCCGCCCCTCGCCCCCGCTCCCCGCCTCCGACCTCGGGTGATCGAGCACGCCCGGATGTTTGCTATGGTTTTCCACGTCGGAACGGCCACGGGCCGAACGGCAGACACCTGGTCCGGGTGGCGGAATGGCAGACGCGCTAGCTTGAGGTGCTAGTGCCCTTTATCGGGCGTGGGGGTTCAAGTCCCCCCTCGGACACGTATTGATAGCCCACAGGCTTCGCGAGAGTGCTGGTCGAGTCTCATCTCGGCCAGCACTTTGTGTTTCCCGGAATCGTACGTGAGCCGCACTCCGAGCTGCCGGTAGATGTCGGCCTTGCCCTCGGGCTCGGCTTGCCGCAGAACAGCGGCCAGGTCCGTGATCGAGCCCATGAGCCGGTCGATCTCGTCGCGGGATATCAGGCCTCGCCGCCCTTCGAAGACGCGCAGAACTTGGCTTCGGCCCTGGCCCGGCGGGCTTGGGTTTCGGTGATCCCCTGGGTGGCGACGGCGGGGGCGCCGACCTGCGGAGGGAAGACCCCCGACTGCGGCCGCAGCAGCCACAGCGACCAGGACACGGCGAGTGCGCACGAAAGGACCTCCAGCGACGACTACGGGGCGGCGTGCCGACCTTGCCGCTGACCTGCCCAGTCCGCCTCGAAGCCCAGTTGAGGACCGATGGATTTGACGGGCGCTCGATCCCACCGGCGACCAGCCTTCGGTGCCGTGTTCTGGTTACCGCCCCACACAGGCGTCCGCGTTCGCCACCGCGACCAGGTCATGCTCCGCTGCCAAGGACATCGCCGAAGCGACCGGCGATCAGGACCTGCATGTCGCCCGCTTCGACCTCGTCGACGCCACCGCTGACGGTGGAGGCAGTCCGACGGAACGGGAGCGTCGAGTGCGCTCCGGACAATGCGGCTGCGGCAGCGCACGCGGATCTGGACGGAGAGCGGGGGTGTGGTCCGCGGCACCGTGTCATGCTGGAGGTGGAGGGGAAACGGGGTGCTCGCCCTCCGCCAAGGTTTCTTGATCTTGAAGGGACCAGCCATGCCGAACATCACCCCGTACCTGGAGCGCAACCGCGCTTTCGCGGCCTCCGGCGCCCAGGCCGACGTTCCCGAGATTCCCTTCGTCCCGTTCGGACAGCTGTACCTGATCACCTGCATCGACCCGCGCGTGGAGCCCGCGGCCATCATCGGCGTCCGGCTCGGGGAAGCGATCGTCGCGCGCAACGTCGGCGGCCGTGTGACCCCCGCGGTCATCAAGGACCTCGCCTGGATAGTGCACCTGCACGAGAACAAGACCCCCGACGCGGACTGGTTCGAGATCGCCGTCATCCACCACACCGACTGCGGCTCGGGACTGCTCGCCGACGACGATCTGCGCGCCGGCTACGCCGCACGCGGCGGCTGGGACGAGCAGACCTCCTTGAAAATGGCCGTCCTGGAGCCGTCCAAAACGGTCCAGGAAGACGTCGCCAAGCTGTGCTCGGCGCCCGAGCTCGCGCCGGGCATCGGCAACATCGCAGTCGGCGGCTACGCCTACGATCTCGCCACGGGGAAGGTCACCACGGTCGTCCGTGAGTGATCGCGGACGCTCAGCGGGTCGGCCCAGCAGATCGACACCGACGTGGCCGAGGTCCGGTGCACCGCACAGCGCCACCACCGCGGCCCACCCTTGCGGAACTTTCGGCTTCGTTGCTCTCCGCGGTCCGGATGTACCTGGACGAGCCAGAGCGTATTGATGCCATGGTGACCTGGACCGACATCGAGTGGCCGGTGGTGAGCACCCGGATTCCGGTCGTCGGCAGCGGCGTCACGCACCCGCACGCCACGCTTCGCGCCTGCGCGGCTGAGACCGGTCACCGAGGAAGGGCGTCGTCAGTTCAGTCGATCGCCATATCCACATGGAAGAGTGTGCGTTGAGGCATCGAGCACAAGCCCTTATCGGTTCAGCGACGTTTACTCAGCGAGGGAAGTCCGCTGGGTATGGCGCGGACGCTGGCGTCTGGTCCGTAAATCGGTGTAGCCCGGGGTGTTGCCTGCGGGACGAAGACTCCGCTCGCCGCACGTCTTCCATTCGCCGAAACTCATTCGGCAAACTTCCCAGCGAGTCGCCTGCATTTTGCCTGCAATGCTGCTAAAATGCAGGCATGACTGCTCTGACCATTCGCGATGTCCCTGATGACGCCCTTGCCACGCTGAAGGTCCGCGCCTCGAAGGCGGGCAAGTCGCTCCAGGCCTACGCGCTCGACGTCCTCGTCGGCGAAGCCGCCAGGCCCACGCTCACCGAGGCCGCCGCCCGCGCGGAAGCCGAGGCCGGGGCGAGCTTGAGTACGTCGGACGTGCTGGCCGCGATCGACGACGCGAGGGCGGGCCGTTGATCGTCGTCGACTGCTCGGCGCTCGTCTTCTTCCTGAGCGACGAGGGCCCCACCGGGCACCGTGTACGTGAGCGTGTCGCCAAGGAGGACCGTCTCGCCGCACCGCACTTGATCGATTACGAGATCATGTCCGCCTTGCTCGGCCTGGCACGCGGTCGGCGCGGCGGCGAGCCCAAGTTGAGCGAGAAGCAGCTCCGCAAGGCTGTGGCCACGTACCGCGATCTGGCGATCGACCGGCATGAGACGTTGATTCTCTGGGAGCGCGTCAAGGGCTTGTCGAGCAACCTCTCCGCCTACGACGCGCAGTACGTCGCCCTGGCCGAGAGTCTGGGTCTGCCGTTGATCACCAGCGACGCCAGGATCGACAAGAGCGGCGTCGCGCGCTGCGAGATCGAGACGTTCGAGACCTCTGCCTGAAGCAGCCACCGCGTGGCTTCCCCTCCTCGCGGAAGTGCTTCGCGGCTGTGTCGGGGCGTCGGCCCCCGCCCGCAGTTCCCGAGGGCCTTTCACGCGGTCATGCGCTGCGGGCCGGGAGTGCGGCGTCGTCCGGAGTGACGCGGGGGACCGGGCGTGTGAGGTGGGTGACGCGGGGGATGGGGCGGGTGGGGGGCGTCCGTCGTTCGGTGCGGGTGGCCTTGGCCTGGTTCCACAGCCATCCGATGTCCCGGGCGAAGGACCAGACCAGCGAGGTCAGGGCCAGGATGACGACCGCGAGGTTCGCGGGGGGCGGGAGGAGGCCGGTGGCTGCTGCGAGGAGGGCGACGCCCTGGAGGGCGGCCACCGTCTTGCGGGCCATGCTGTGCGGCAGGGCCGCGTTCATCCAGGGCAGGAAGCGGGCGGCGGCGACGAAGGCGTAGCGCATGCCGCCGATCAGCAGCACCCAGGGGCCCAGCGCGGTGGCGACGTAGACGCTGAGCACCAGGATGAGGATGGCGTCGACCTCCATGTCGAACCGGGCGCCGAGCGCCGAGGAGGTTCCGGTGCGGCGGGCCACCTGGCCGTCGACCGCGTCGAGGATCAGGGCCACCGCGGTGAGCGCGGTGAGGACCGCGGCCCGGGGCGGGCTCGTGAAGGAGTCGGCGACCAGTGCGGTCACGCCCCCGACGAGGGTGGCCCGGGCCAGGGTGACGCGGTTGGCGGGCCCGAAGGAGGACAGCCAGGAGCGGGAGACGGCGCGGGTCAGCACGGCCCAGGTGACGGCCGCGAAGGCGAGGCCGGTGAGCCAGCCCGCGGGCCCCAGGTCGAGCGAGGCACCCAGAAGCGTGAGCAGGAGGACCTGTACGCCCGCTCCCGCCGCGGTCTCCTGCCGCAACAGCCTCGCGTTGTCAGTGTGGTTCAGGGCCACCGGGCACCCCTCCGGCTGTGTGACAGTGTCGATTGGCGCCGCGTAGCGTGTGCGCGGCTTGATGATGTCCCGTACGTGGCGCGTCTCCCGTTTGTTCAGCGCCATGCGCGGCCCGTTGTTTCCGCTTGTCCCCGCGCGGAGTTTCCGCTCGATTCCTCAGGAGGACGCAGATGGAGCGCGTCGCCCGTGCTTTCTGGCTCAACTCCCCCGGTCACGGCGGGATACGGGATGTGGTGCTGCCCGAGCCCGCCGAGGGTGAGGTGGTGGTGCGCGCGCTGTGCTCCGGTGTGAGCCGTGGCACGGAGGCGCTGGTGTTCCGGGGCGGGGTGCCGGAGAGCCAGTACGGCGCGATGCGGGCGCCGTTCCAGGAGGGTGATTTTCCCGGGCCGGTGAAGTACGGCTACCTCAATGTGGGGGTGGTCGAGGAGGGGCCGCGGGAGCTGGTGGGCCGCACCGTCTTCTGTCTGTTCCCGCATCAGACGCGGTACGTGGTCCCGGCCGGCGCGGTGACGCCCCTGCCGGAGGGCGTGCCCGCCGAGCGGGCGGTGCTGGCCGGGACGGTGGAGACCGCGGTGAACGCCCTGTGGGACGCGGCGCCGCTGCTCGGCGACCGGATCGCGGTGGTCGGGGCGGGGATGGTCGGGGCGTCGGTGGCCGCGCTGCTGGCCCGCTATCCGGCCGTACGGGTCCAGCTGGTGGACGCCGACCCGGCGCGCGCCGAGGTCGCCAAGGCGCTCGGTGTCGACTTCGCGCTCCCCCAGGACGCGGAGGGCGACCGTGATCTCGTGGTGCACGCGAGTGCGAGCGAGGCCGGGCTCACGCGTTCGCTGGAACTCCTCGCTCCGGAGGGCACGGTCATCGAGCTGAGCTGGTACGGCGACCGCCGGATCAGCGTGCCGCTCGGCGAGGCGTTCCACTCCCGGCGGCTGACCGTGCGCGCCAGTCAGGTGGGGACGGTGTCCCCGGCCCGGGGCGGCCGCCGCGGCTACGCGGACCGGATGGCGCTCGCGCTGGAGCTGCTCGCCGATCCCGCGCTGGACGCGCTGGTCACCGGGGAATGCGCGTTCGAGGAACTACCGGATGTGATGGCCCGGATCACCGCCGGTGAGCTGCCGGGGCTCTGCCACCGGGTGCGTTACTGAACGGTGTCCTGGTCGCCGACCGAACTAGGCTGAGCTGGGGCTGAACACGGGGAAGGCATCGGCCGTACTAGAAGCCGAGATGTGCCGCCGGACCGGGAGGGCCCGTTGTTCACCATCACCGTCCGCGATCACCTGATGGTCGCCCACAGTTTCAGCGGAGAGGTCTTCGGACCCGCACAGCGTCTGCACGGAGCCACGTTTCTGGTGGACGCCACCTTCCGCCGCGCCACGCTGGACGACGACAACATCGTCGTCGACATCGGACTGGCCACCCAGGAACTGGGCGCGGTGGTCGGCGACCTCAACTACCGGAACCTCGATGACGAGCCCGCGTTCAAGGGGATCAACACCTCCACCGAGTTCCTGGCCAAGGTCATCGCCGACCGGCTCGCGGAGCGGGTGCACGCCGGGGCGCTCGGCGAGGGCGCGCGCGGCCTGTCCGGGCTCCAGGTCACCCTGCACGAATCGCATGTGGCCTGGGCGAGTTACGAGCGTGACCTGTGACCGCGCACGTGGAGAGCCCGGGGAGCCTGCTCGGCCTCGGCGGCGGTGCCGTCCCACCGCCGGCGCGCGAAGTGCACGTCGTCATGCCCGGCGGGGTGGACGATCCGGCCTCGCCGAGCGGCGGCAATACGTACGACCGGCGGATCTGCCGGGAGCTGCCCGGCATCGGCTGGGACGTCCGCGAGCACACGATCGCGGGCAGCTGGCCGCAGCCCGGGCCCGCGGCGCGCGCGGAACTGTCCCGGCTGCTGGCGGACTTGCCGGACGGCGGCATCGTCCTCCTCGACGGCCTCGTCGCCTGCGCCGTCCCCTACCTGGTCGTTCCCGAGGCGGAACGGCTGCGGACCGCGGTGCTGGTGCATCTGCCGCTGGGTGAGGAGACCGGGCTGGCGCCCGGCCGGGCGGCGGACCTGGACGCGCTGGAGCGCAAGACGCTGGGCGCGATGCCCGCGGTCGTGGCCACCAGCGGCTGGGCGGCCCGTCGGCTCGTGGCGCACCACGGGCTCGCCCCGGGCCGGGTCCATGTGGCCGCGCCCGGTGCCGATGTGGCGCCGCAGGCGTCCGGCACGGACGAGGGCACGCGGCTGCTGTGCGTCGCCTCGGTGACCCCGCGCAAGGGCCAGCACCGGCTGGTGGAGGCGCTGGCGGAGGTCACCGATGTGCCGTGGACGCTGGAGTGCGTCGGCGGTCTCGACCAGGACCCCGGCTATGTGGAACGGCTCCGCGAGCTGATCGCGGAGTGCGGGCTCGGCGACCGGGTGCGGCTCACCGGCCCGCGCGGCGGCGCGGAGCTGGAGGCGAGCTTCGCCGGTGCCGATCTGCTGGTGCTCGCCTCGTACGCCGAGACCTACGGAATGGTGGTGACCGAGGCGCTGGCGCACGGCGTTCCGGTGCTGGCCACCGCCGTGGGCGGGATTCCGGAGGCGCTCGGGTACGCGCCCGAGGGCAGTGTGCCGGGCCTGCTCGTCACCCCGGACGACCCGGACGCGCTCAGGGCGGCGCTGCGCCGCTGGCTGGGCGACCCCGATGTACGCCGCCGGCTGATCACGGCCGCCCGCGGCCGGCGCACCGCGCTGGACGGCTGGCAGACGACCGTCCGGGATCTGTCCGGTGCGCTGGAACGACTTCGCCGCGAACCCCGGAGGGCCGCGTGACCACCACCGATACGCCTCACTACGCACCCGAGTGGCTGGAGTTGCGCGAAGGCGCGGACGCCGCCGCCCGCGCGCCCGAACTGCTGGTGCCGCTGCGCGACCGGCTCGCCGAGGCGGCCGAGGGCACCGCGCGGGTGATCCATGACCTGGGCTGCGGCACCGGTTCGCTGGGCCGGTGGCTGGCGCCCCGGCTGGAGGGCCCGCAGGAGTGGGTGCTGCACGACCACGATCCCGCGCTGCTGGAGCTGGCCGCCGAGCGGGCGCCGCGTACGGCCGCCGACGGCGGTCCGGTCACGGTGCGCACGCACCGCGGTGACCTGGGCTCGCTGACCGCGGACGATCTGGCCGGTGCCGCGCTGGTGACGGCCTCCGCACTGCTGGACGTGCTCACCGCCGAGGAGGTGGAAGGGCTCGCCGCGGCCTGCGCCGGGGCGGGTTGTCCGGTGCTGCTGGCGCTGTCGGTGGCGGGCCGGGTCGAACTGACGCCGGGGGACCCGCTGGACGAGGAGATCGCGGAGGCGTTCAACGACCATCAGCGCCGCTCCGGGATGCTCGGGCCGGACGCGGTCGCGGTGGCCTCCGAGGCCTTCGCCCGGCACGGTGCGACGGTACGGACGCACGCGAGCCCCTGGCTGCTGGGCGCCGGGGAGTCGGCGCTGGCGGCGGAGTGGCTGCGGGGCTGGGTGGGCGCGGCCGTGGAACACCGGCCGGAGCTGGCGCCACGCGCCGAGACGTATCTGCGGCGGCGGCTGGCGGAGGCCGCGGCGGGCGGGCTGCGGGTGGTGGTGCACCATGACGACCTGCTCGCCCTGCCGCGTCCGGTGCACCCCGGACCGACGGACGGACTGTCATGAGCGCGACGATCCGGGCCCGGCTCGGCACCCTCGCCGGAGCGGCCATCATCGCGGTGCTGCTGTGGCAGATGGGCACCGGCGCCTTCCTGGCGGGCTTGCGCCGCATCGACGGTCTCACCCTGCTGGCCGCCCTCGGGCTCGGCCTGCTGACCACCGTGTTCAGCGCCTGGCGCTGGTGCGTGGTGGCTCGGGCGCTGCGCATCCGGCTGCCCCTGGTCCAGGCCGTCGGCGACTACTACCGCTCCCAGTTCCTCAACGCGGCGCTGCCCGGCGGTGTCCTCGGCGATGTGCACCGCGCGGTACGGCACGGGCGGACCGAGGGCGATGTCGCCCGCGGCGTGCGCGCCGTGGTGCTGGAGCGGACCGCGGGTCAGGTGGTGCTGGTGATGGTCGGCGTGGCGATTCTGCTCGCCCGGCCTTCGTTCGCCCTCTCCGAGGCCGGGCGGGTGCTCCACGCCGTGGCCACGACGCCCGGCGCCGCGGCCGCGCTGCTCGCGGTGTGCGGGCTCGGGGCCGTGGCCGTCGTACGGCTGCGCCGCAGGCCCGGCACCTCGCGGGGGCGCCGGGCGCTGCGCGCCGCGCTCACCGAGGCGCGGCTCGGGCTGCTGGCCCGCGCGAGCTGGCCGGGGGTCGTGATCTCTTCCGCGGTGGTGCTGGCGGGCTATCTCGGGATGTTCCTGCTGGCCGCGCGGGCAGCGGGATCAACCGCTCCGGCGGCCGAGCTGGTGCCCATCATGGTGCTGGCCCTGCTCGCCATGGCGCTGCCGCTGAACGTCGGCGGCTGGGGTCCCCGCGAGGGCGTCACCGCGTGGGCCTTCGGCACCGCGGGCCTGGGCGCCGCCCAGGGACTGACGGTCGCCGTCGTCTACGGGGTGCTCACCTTCGCCGCGAGCCTGCCCGGTCTGGGTGTGCTGGTCGGGCAGTGGGCCGTCGGGCTGCGGCGTTCCCAGGTCGAGCTCGAAGAGGGTGTCCTCGCCGAGGCGGGCCCGGCGGGTCCGGGGCCGCAGGGCGTCGCGCATGACGGAGGTGCCGTCGAAGCGCAGCCCGGGGATGCCGTCGCCGAGCAGAACCGGTGCCACGGTGACGTACAGCCGGTGCAGCGCGCCGTCGTGCAGAAAGCGCGACACCGTGACGCCGCCGCCCTCGATCAGCACCCGGCCGAGCCCCCGCGCCGCAAGCGCCTCCATCAGGCGCTGCGGCGCGAACGCGGCACGGTCCGGCAGGGTCAGTACGTCAACTCCGTCCGGCGCCGTCCGCCCGTCGCCGGAGTCCGCCCCCACCACCCACAGGGTCGGCGCTGAGCCGTCGGTGAAGACCCGGCGATGCGGAGGTACCCGGCCGTGGGGATCGAGAACGACGCGCACCGGATGCGGTCCGGAGCAGGCGCGCACGGTGAGCTGGGGGTCGTCCGCGACGGCGGTCCCGGCCCCGACCACCACGGCGTCGGTGAGGGCGCGCAGCCGGTGCAGATGGCACCGGTCCTCCTCGCCGGTGACGTAGTCGGCGTCGCCCGTGCGGGTCGCGATGAACCCGTCGAGGCTCTGGCCGAGCTGGGCGATCGTCAGCCGCGGCCCGGCCAGGCAGAGCGGCAGATAGCACTCGGCGAGTTCGTCCGCGTCCGGGGTGGCGTCCTGCCGCCAGCGCACCGCGCCGTCCGCGCCGCGCACCAGCCCGGCGGTCCGGGCCTCGGCCACGGTCCGTATGGAGCGCAGCCGCTCCCAGGCCTGTGCCGTGTCCAGGGTCGTCATCGCGTCTCCGTTTCCTGCCGCTCGCCGACCACAGAAAGGTACTCGGCGAAGGATTCGGTGAGTGCGGCGAGAAGTTCCTTTCCCTTCCCGGCAGACGCCAGGGAAGGACGGCCTATGACACCGGACTCGGTGTACTCGGCCATACCGAGGGTCAGCAGATGCTTCCGGTCGTCGGCGAGACAATCGGAGGTTTCATAACCGGGACGGACGAGTTCGGGATGGGCGTGCAACAGGATGGAGGTCTCCACTTCTCCCGCGTGCATATCGCTGTACGACGGGGTCAGGACACCGGCCCTGGTGCGGGCGGTGTCCCAGTCGGCCGAGCCCGGGAAAAGCGCCATGCGGGTACCGGTGCCGGCGGATTCCTGAACAATGTTGCGCAGGACGTAATTTCCGCCGTGCCCGTTCACCAGAATCAGCGAGCCGATACCGGAGCGGCGCAGCGATCCGGCGATGTCGCGTACCACGGCGTTCAGGGTCGCGGCGGATATGGAGACGGTCCCCGGCCAGTCCGCGTGCTCGTGCGAGCACGAGACGGTGACGGGCGGGAGGAGTTGGACCGGATACGCCGCGGCGATCTCCCGGGCGATGGTGCAGGCGATGACCGTGTCCGTCACCAGCGGGAGGTATGCGCCGTGTTGCTCGAAGCTGCCGATGGGCAGGACGGCGACACCGGCCCGCCGGTCCCGCACCTCCTCCGTGGTCGTCGGCGGCAGGAGCCCCGAGGCCCACTGGTCCGGCGTTTCCGAATCGCTCATGTTCTTCGGGCCTTTCGTTCTTCGTGCTGCGTTCTTCGTGCTCTGGGTGCGCGGCCAATCATCCGGCCGACTTTGCCATTTTCCCCTACGCCACCCGGCGTTTACCAGATAGGGTTGCAACATGACAGCAAGTGATAGCGTGTTGGTCGACAGTGCACGTCGATCGGATGTCGAACGAGTGGTGAATCTCCGGCTGTCCACCGTGCACGGCGAGTTTCTCGCTTTCGGCTACCAGGACCATAATCGCGGAGACGAACAGATCGCGCTGGTATACGGCGATGTCAAGGGCGAGGACGCACTGACGCGCGTGCATTCCGAGTGCCTGACCGGAGACGCCTTCGGCTCCCGGCACTGCGAATGCGGCGACCAACTGTCCGCGGCGCTGCGCGCCATCGTGAGCGAGGGGCGGGGCATCCTCGTCTACCTCCGCGGCCACGAGGGCCGGGGTATCGGCCTGCTGGCCAAGCTCCAGGCGATGCAGCTGCAGGCGGAAGGGCTCGACACGGTCGAGGCCAACCTCGCCCTCGGCCTCCCGGACGACGCCCGCGACTACCAGGTGGCGGCGGAGATGCTGCACGACCTCGGGGTGCGCTCCATACGGCTGCTCTCCAACAACCCGCGCAAGCGGGAGGCGCTGCTGCGTTACGGCATCAAGATCAGCGAGCAGGTTCCGCTGCTGATCCAGCCGTGCGAGGAGAACCTGCCCTACCTGCTGACCAAGCGGGAGCGGATGGACCACTACCTGCCGCATCTGGACGGTGTGCTGTCCTCCGTCGACGGCGGCGCGAAGCGGTCCTGAACAGCGCGCGGAACCGGTGGCGCCGACGGCGCGGCGGTGCGGACGGCTGAGCCCGCCGCGCCGTCGGCGATCTCTGTGCACCCCGCCGAGAACAGGCGAGAACAGGCGATCAGTGCACATGTGTCCGATGATGTGAAGCATGGACGTGGAGATCACGCTCCGGGTGGACGGTACGGAGCACCGGCTCACCGTCGACACCCGTACGACGCTGCTGGACGCCCTCCGTGAGCGGCTGGGGAACACCAGCCCCAAGAAGGGCTGTGACCATGGCCAGTGCGGGGCCTGCACGATCCTCCTCGACGGCCGCCGCGCGCTGGCCTGTCTGGCGCTGGCGGTGGCCCACCAGGGCGCCGACATCGTCACGGCCGCCGGTCTCGTGAACGGGGACGGCGGCGGCAACGGCGGCGGTGGCGACGGGGAGGCCGACGGGCTGCATCCGCTGCAGCGCTCGTTCATCGCCCATGACGCCTTCCAGTGCGGCTACTGCACCCCCGGCCAGATCTGCTCGGCGGTGGGCATGCTGCGCGAGGCGGCGGCGGGCTGGCCGAGCGCCGTGGCCAAGGACCCGAACGCCGCCGATGTGGTGCTGGACGACGAGGAGATCGCCGAGCGCATGAGCGGCAACCTTTGCCGCTGCGCCGCGTACGCCAACATCATCCCGGCCATCGCCGATGTCGCACACCGGGACGAGGTGGCGGCGCACCGGGACGAGGTGGAGCGCCGATGAAACCCTTCCGCTACGAGCATGCCGACACCGTGTCGGCGGCCGTGACCGCGCTGGCCGAGCAGCCGGAGGCGGCGTATCTGGCCGGTGGCACGAACCTGGTGGACCTGATGCGGCTGGAGGTGGCGACTCCGGAGGTGCTGATCGACGTCCGGCGGCTCACCTCGGACCGGATCGAGGAGCTGCCGGACGGGGCCCTGCGCATCGGCGCGGCCGTCCCCAACAGCGACCTGGCCGCCGACCGGCGGGTCCGGCGGCGCTATCCGGTGCTCTCGCAGGCCGTGTTGTCGGGCGCGTCGGGCCAGTTGCGCAACCTCGCCACCACCGGCGGGAACCTGTTGCAGCGCACCCGCTGCCCGTACTTCCAGAACCTGACCACCCCGTGCAACAAGCGCGAGCCGGGGTCGGGGTGTTCGGCGCTGGAGGGCTATCAGCGCGAGATGGCGATCCTCGGCACCTCACCGTCCTGTGTGGCCACCCACCCCTCCGACATGGCGGTCGCGCTGGCGGCGCTCGACGCGATGGTCTGTGTCCAGGGCGCCGGGAGTCCGGACGGTGAGCGGCGCATCCCGCTGACCGAGCTGCACCGGCTGCCCGGCGGCTCACCCGAGCAGGACACGGTGCTGCGGCGCGGGGAGCTGATCACGGCCGTGGAGCTGCCGCCGCCCGACTTCACCGCCACCTCCCGCTACCGCAAGGTGCGCGACCGCGCCTCGTACGCGTTCGCGCTGGTGTCGGTCGCCGCCGCGCTGGACATCGCGGACGGCGGGACCGTACGCGACGTACGCATCGCGCTGGGCGGCGTGGCGCACAAGCCGTGGCGGGCGTGGAAGGCCGAGGAGACGCTGCGCGGCACGCCCGCGACGTGGGACAGCTTCCGGGACGCCGCCGCGGCCGAACTGACCCAGGCGGACCCGCTGCCGGGTAACGCCTTCAAGGTGGCGCTCGCCCGCAACACCGTCGTCGCCACGCTGCTCGATCTGCTGGAGGTGGCGCGATGAGCGAGGTCCGCGAGGTCAGGGAGCGGCCGCGGGCGGTCGGCGCGCCGCTGCGCCGGATCGACGGCGCGCTGAAGGTCACCGGCACCGCCACCTACGCCTTCGAGTGGCCGGTCGAGCACCCCGCCTATCTCCATCCGCTGCAGGCCACCGTCGCCACCGGGCGGATCACCGGGGTGGACACGGCCGCCGCCGAGGCCGAGCCGGGGGTGCTGGCCGTACTCACCCATCTCACCGCGCCGCGGCTGACCATCCCCGATGATCCGGAGCTGGCGGTGCTGCAGTCGGACGAGGTGGCCTGGCGCGGGCAGTTCACCGGCGCGGTGGTCGCGGAGACCTTGGAGACGGCCCGGTACGCGGCGGGCCTGGTGCGGTTCAGCTACGCGCAGCGCCCGCCCGACGTGGCGCTGCGCGAGGACCGCGACGACCTCTACAAGCCGGTGGACGCGGCCCAGTTCGGCCAGGGCGGTGGCGAACTCCAGGACGGCTCCCCCGCCGACAGCGTCCTCGGCGATCCCGACGCGGCGCTGGCCGCCGCGCACACCACGCTGGACGCCAGGTACACCACGCCGATGAACCACAACAATCCGATGGAGCCGCACACCGCCGTGGTCAGCTGGAGCGACGGCCAGCTGCTGGTGTACTGCTCCACGCAGGGCGCCACGATGAGCCGCGATCTGATCGCCGCCACCCTGGGGCTGGAACCGGGCCGGGTGCGGGTGGTGTCCCCGCACGTCGGCGGCGGTTTCGGGTCGAAGGTGTATCCGCACACGTACGCGGTGCTCGCCGCGATGGCGTCGCGGACCGTGCGCCGACCGGTGAAGTTCGCGCTCACCCGTCAGCAGATGTTCGCGCTGGTGGGCTTCCGCCCGGCGTCGATCCAGCGCCTCCGGCTCGGCGCCGACGCCGACGGTCGGCTGACCGCCGTCACCCATGACGTGGTCGAGCAGACCGCCCGGGCCAAGGGGTACGCCGACCAGACCGCCGTCTGCACCCGGCTGATGTACACCGCCCCCCACCGGCGCACCACCCACCGGCTGGCGCCGCTGGACATCCCGGTGCCGACGATCATGCGGGCGCCGGGCGAGGCGCAGGGCATGTTCGCGCTGGAGTCGGCGATGGACGAGATGGCGATCGCGTGCGGCATGGACCCGGTGGAGTTCCGCATCCGCAACGAGCCGGACGTCCATCCCGAGTCGGGGCTGCCGTTCTCCAGCCGCCATCTGGTGGCCTGTCTGCGCGAGGGCGCCCGCCGGGCCGGATGGGAGCGGCGCGATCCGACGCCCCGGGCGCGCCGCAGGGGGCGCTGGCTGATCGGGACCGGAGTGGCCGCCTCCACGTACCCCTCGCCGCGCCTCCCGGGGAACGCGGCGACGGTCCGTCTCGCGCCGGACGGGCACTGCACGGTGCTCATCGCCGCCGCCGACCTGGGCACCGGCACCTGGACGGCGCTCACCCAGATCGCCGCCGACGCCCTCGGGGTGCCGGTGGAGCGGGTGGAGCTGCGCATCGGGGACACCACCCTGCCGAACGCCTCCCCCGCCGGTTTCTCCTCCGGCATCAACAGCTGGGGTTCGTCGATCGCGGAGGCCGCCCGCCAGATGCGGACGCTCCTGGAGACCGGGCACGGCGGAGAAGTACCGCCGGACGGTCTGGAGGTCACCGCCGACATGCCCGGGAACCCCGACGCCGAGCGGTTCGCGATGGACAGCTTCGGCGCGCAGTTCGCCGAGGTCCGGGTGGACGCGGACACCGGGGAGATCCGGGTGCCGAGGCTGCTGGGGATGTTCGACGTGGGCCGGGTCATCAACCCCAGAACCGCCCGCTCGCAGCTGCTGGGCGGCATGACGCAGGGCATGTCGATGGCGCTGTACGAACACAGCGTGCTGGACCCGCGCTTCGGGCATGTGGTCAACCAGGACTTCGCCCAGTACCACATCGCCGCCAACACCGATGTGCACGCGGTCGAGGCGCACTGGGTGGACGAGACGGACCCGCACACCAACGTGATGGGTGCCAAGGGCCTCGGCGAGGTGTGCATCGTGGGCACGGCCGCGGCCATCGCCAACGCCGTGCACCACGCGACCGGTGTACGGGTACGCGACCTGCCGATCACCCTCGACAAGCTGCTGCCCTGACCTGGCCCCTCCCGCCGGGCCGTCCGGCCGTACGGAGACGCCGGCTCATCCCGTGGGCGCGCCGCGCTCTCCGCCGCGTACCGAGCGCATTCCCGCCGCGGGGCCCCGCAGGCAGCCGTCCGGGCCGCAGGTGGTGGTGCGGTCGTAGAGGTCCATGAGGCGGCGGACGCCGCGGGCGATGTCGTACCGCTCGACCGCGTCCGGGACCGGGTAGCGCCGGGGGCCCTCGGCCAGTTGGCGGCGGAGCGCGTCGGCGAGGGGAGCCGCGCCGGGGGCGATGCGGCGGGCGGCGGGGGCGGCGTCGGAGGGGAGTTCGTCGAGGGCCGGACAGACGGTGTGCAGTACGGGCAGGCCGGACGCGAGGGCCTCCAGCGCCGCGAGCCCGAACGCCTCCTCGGCGGACGGCGACACCAGGACGTCCATGGCGGCCAGCAGCCCCGGCAGCCCGGCAGGCCGGTCGTCGGCCGAGGCCACGGCCCCGTCCCGCTCCCCCAGCAGCCGGATGCGGTCGGCCGCCCCGAGCCGGGCGGCCAGGTCCTCCAGGGCAGGGCGCTCGGGACCCTCGCCGACCAGCAGCAGCCGGGCCCCGGGGACGTTGGCGACGGCTCGTACCGCGGTGTCGAACCGCTTCGCGGCCACCAGGCGGCCGACCGCGCCGACGACGAAGGCGTGGTCGGGGATGGCCAGGCGGGCGCGGGCGGCGGTGCGGGCGGCGGGGGTGAAGGCGAAGTGGCGCGCGTCGATGCCGTTGGGCACCAGGTGGATGCGGTGGTTGGGCACGCCCCAGTCGCGCAGCCGGTCGGCGACGGCGGCCGAGACGGCGACGGTCGCCGAGCCCAGCCGTTCGGCGGCCAGATAGCGGGCGCGGACGGCGGGGCTCAGGGGGCGGCCGTCGACGCTGCGCCCGCCCAGGGCGTGTTCGGTGGCGATCACGGCCCGTACGCCCGCCAGCCGGGCGGCGATCCGGCCGTAGACACAGGCCCGGTAGAGGTGGGTGTGGACCAGGTCGTAGCCGCCGGAGCGGATGGTGCGCACCAGGGCGGGCAGCCCCCGCAGCTCGCCCGCGCGGCCGTCCAGGGGCAGATGCGTGACCGGGGTGCCGTCGGCGCGGATGCCGTGGGCGGTTCTGCCCGGTGCGGCGAGGACGACCACGTCGCAGCGCACCGGCACATGGCGCAGCAGCAGCCGCAGTTGCTGCTCGGCGCCGCCCGCGCCGAGGCGGGAGATGATGTGCAGGACTCTCATCGGGCGACCCCGCCCCATCCTCCGTTGTTCCGCCGTGGTTTCGCGTGGTTTCCGCTTTTCACGCGAGCTCCGACCTTGCCAGAGGGCGGGATGTAAATCACGTAAGACGCGCACTGATGGGCCGTCAGGGTGGCTTCTTCGTGGCCTGCCACCAGGGGCGCGCCGAAAATCCGATGTGCGCAATACCGGCACATCCGATTGTTACCTTCTCATCTCGCGCGATGACATGACGAATGTGGTCCGTCCGGGTCATCGCGGCGCGATGTCCGGTTCCAGTCAGCCGGTTTTCGAATGAGCCGTTCCAGACAGCCCGCGGGAGTGCCCATGTCTGCACAGACCCCCGTCAGAGATTCGAGAAAAGCACGAGATGCGCGCCGGCGCGCCGCCCCCGCCGCCGCGCGCACCGCCGGGCACGCCGCCGCACCCCCGCATGCGCGCCCCGCCCCGGAGGCGGTGCACCCCCGCCCGGCCTCGGTGTACGAGTACAAGCGGTACAGCGAGCTGGCGGGCCCGCTGACGGAGCCGCCCGCCGGCCGCCCGTACCGGGTGCGCAGCCGCAGCCTGCTGGCGCAGGAGCCGCACCGGGTCCGGGCGGCGCTGCTGCTGTGCGGGGCGCCGGTGTGCTCGGCGCTGCTGCTGTTCTGGCTGCTGCGGCCGGACCACTGGGCGACGCGCACCCATATGACGGCGTGGCAGACCGCGGCGGATGTGGCGATGCTGGTCTCGATCGCGCTGATCGAGACGTTCCGGCTGGTCACGGTCGTCTCCAACGCGCACGCGACGCTGATGGCCCGGGACCCGGTGCCGGTGACCGCCGAGCACGGCACCCGGGTGGCGTTCCTGACCAGTTTCGTGCCCGGCAAGGAGCCGATCGCGATGGTCCGGGCCACCCTGGAGGGCGCGGTGCGCATCCGGCACCAGGGGACGATGGACGTCTGGCTGCTGGACGAGGGGGACGACGCGGAGGTCAAGGATCTGTGCGCGCGGCTCGGCGTACGGCACTTCTCGCGCAAGGGAATCGAGAAGTGGAACCAGCCGAAGGGCGCTTTCCGGGCGAGGACCAAGCACGGGAATTACAACGCCTGGCTGGACGCGCACGGCGACGATTACGCGTTCATGGCGTGCGTGGACACCGACCATGTGCCGCTGCCCAACTTCCTGGAGCGCATGCTGGGTTACTTCCGCGATCCGGATGTCTCCTTCGTGGTGGGGCCGCAGGTGTACGGGAACTACGACTGCCCCGTCACCAAGGCCGCCGAAAGCCAGCAGTTCCTGTTCCACGCGCTCATCCAGCGGGCCGGGAACGCGTACGGATGCCCGATGTTCGTGGGCACCAACAACGCGGTGCGGATCAGCGCGCTGCGCTCCATCGGCGGGCTGTACGACTCGATCACCGAGGACATGGCCACCGGCTTCGAGCTGCACCGCCACCGCAACCCGGCCACCGGGAAGAAGTGGCGCTCGGTCTACACCCCGGACGTGCTCGCGGTCGGCGAGGGCCCCAGCTCCTGGACGGACTTCTTCACCCAGCAGATGCGGTGGAGCCGGGGCACCTACGAGACGGTGCTCAAGCAGTTCTGGAAGGCCCCGTTCACGCTGTCCCCGGGGAAGCTGCTCAACTACACGCTGCTGATCACGTACTACCCGATGACCGCGATCAACTGGGTGCTCTCCGCGCTGTCCTGCACGCTGTTCCTGATGCTGGGCGCGGCCGGGCTGCACATCCCGGCCGAGCTGTGGATGATGCTCTACAGCGACGCCGCCATGCTGCAGATCGGGCTGTACATCTGGAACCGCCGCCACAATGTCTCCCCGCATGAGCCCGAGGGATCGGGCGGACTCGCCGGAATGGCGCTCTCCGCCCTGTCCGCGCCGATCTACGTCAAGTCGCTGTTCGACGCGGCGCTGCGGCGCAAGAGCCGGTTCGTGGTCACGCCCAAGGGCGACTCGTCCAGTCCGGACCGGCTCTCCACGTTCCGCATCCATCTGCTGTGGGGCGGGCTCTTCGGCACCGCGCTCACGGCCTCGTTCTTCCTGGGGCATACGCATGCGGCGATGCGGGCGTGGGCCGTCCTCGCGCTCGCGCTGTGTCTGGCGCCGGTGGCCGTCTGGTACGGCGAGGTGGTGCGGGACCGGCGCCGCCCGGTGGCGGCGCCGGCCGTACCGACCGCGCGGGCGGACAGCCCCGGTCCCTGCGCTCCGGCGAAGGACCCGGACGCGGTGTGCGCCCTGTAAGAGCGAACCGCAGTGCCTCAGTGGTGGCCCGGGCCGTGTCCGTGACGGCGGCCCGGGCCGTCGGCGTTCCGGGCCAGGCCGAGCGCGTACTCGGGCCACCAGCGGCCCGCCAGGGGCCCGCCGTTGCACGTCCCGTCGGATTCGCCGGGGCGCTTGATCCACAGATACGCGTCCACCAGCGGATCGCCGGTGTGGGTGCTCGGCGGCTCGCCCAGCGCCCGCCCCGGCGGGTTGCACCAGGCCTCCCACGCCCGGACCCGGTGCCGGGCCGCGCTCCGGCGCCGCAGCGGGCCGTTGCCGTTGCGGCTGGTGTCGATGACGAAGTGCGCCCCGCCGACCGCCCTGGACAGCCGGTGGCCGTACCGCTTGGTGCGGCCGGTGCGCTGGAAGTTGGCGACGTTCAGGGCGAAACCGTCCGCCTGCTCGATGCCGCTCTTGAGCAGCGGCACCATCATCCGGGCGGGGTTCTTGATCCAGCCCGCGTGCCCGGCGTCGAGATACACCCGTACGCGGGGCAGCGCGGCGAACGCGGCGACCGCGTCGCGCAGCATCGCCAGCCGGGGGCCGACCACGCGGCGGGGCACGCAGCGGTCGACGACCTGCGCCACCGCGTCGGGCTCCAGCACGACCATCGCCTTCCGGTCACCGATGCCGAGCGCGACCTGCTCGATCCACCTCCGGTAGGCCGCGCCGTTCGCCGCGCCGCCCGCCGAGTGTCCGCCGCAGTCCCGGTGCGGGATGTTGTAGGCGACCAGCACCGGGGTGGTGCCGGTCCGGGCCGCGGATTCGGTGATGAAGCGCACCCGTTCGCGAGGGGGCTGCGGGCCGAGCCATTCGGCGACCGGCTGCCGTGCGATCCGGTTGATCAGGGCGGCGTCCCTGCCCTTGTTCTCGTGCTCGTTGCCGTTCTTCCCTTCCTCCTCCCGCTCACGGACATGGCGGGCGGCCGGACCGTCCGGGTTCACCCAGAGCCCGCCCCGCGGCGGCGGGGAGCCGGACAGCTGGCATCCGCTCAGCGGAAGCATCGTCATGGCACATGCGGCGACGGCCACCCATCTCCGCATAACAGACTTTTTTGGATTTTTCTCGCACATGCGACGCATCATGGCACCGGGTGCCGTCGGTTCAGTGGACGCCGCGTTCAGTCGTGGTGCTTGTCGTCCTCCTCCGGACGCCACAGCGGATGCTCGCGGGCCGCCCACCGAGGGTCGACCCGCCCAGTGCGCATCCCGCGCCGCGCCTCCGGGTCGGCGATCGCCTTCCCGATGTGCCCGATCACCACGATGCCGACGGCCAGCGCCAGCCAGTCGTGGACGAACGTGGCGCTGGTGCGCCACATCAGCGGGGCCAGCCCGGTGAACCACATCAGCGAACCGGTGGCCGCCATCACCAGCACCGCGCCCGCGGTCCAGGCGGCGTACACCTTCTGGCCCGCGTTGAACTTGCCCGCCGGACGCTCGGTACGGCTGTGGTCGCGGCGCAGCGCGGCCCGCAGCCAGCGGCGGTCATGCGGGCCGAAGCGGTTGAGGCGGCCCAGATCGGCCCGGAAGGCGCGGGAGACGAGACCGAGGAGGGCCGGGACGGGCGTGAGGATGCCGGTCCACTCGTGGACGGTGACCACGAGCACGCGGCGGCCCACGAGTTCGGCCAGGGCGGGTACGTACAGACAGGCCGCGCTCACCACGCACGCGCCCAGCAGGGCGGCGGTCGTACGGTGAATCCAGCGCTCGGCGGGGGTGAAGCGGCGCACCCGGCGCGCGGTGGCGGCCGGGGCGGCGCCGGCCTCGGCGGGCAGCGGGGGCCCGGGCCGCTGGGGCTCGGACAGTGGGGACTCAGACAGTGGGGGCATCGTCGCGTCCGTTCGACTTGCCGACCCAGGCGTCCACGTCGTATCCGCGGTCCTCCCAGTAGCCGGGGCGCACCTCGTCGGTGACGGTGATGCCGGAGAGCCACTTCGCCGACTTGTAGAAGTACATCGGCGCGACATAGAGCCGGACCGGGCCGCCATGCGCATGCCCCAGCGGCTTGTCCTGCATCCGCAGCGCCACCATGACGTCCGGGCGGCGCGCCTGGGCGAGGGTGAGGCTCTCGGAGTACGCGCCGTCGAAGCAGGTGAACCGGACGGCCCTGGCGCGCGGGCTCACCCCGGCGGCGTCCAGCAGCGTCGACAGCCGCACCCCCTCGAACGGTGTCTTCGGCACCCGCCACCCGGTGACGCACTGGACGTCCCGGACGAGCCGGGCCTGCGGGAGCGCGCGCAGCTCGGCGAGCCGGTAGTCGGCGGGCTTGTCGACGAGGCCGCGCACGGTGAGGCGGTAGCTCGTGGCGTCCTTGTGCGGAACGGAGGAGGTCACCGAGTAGTACCGGAACCCGCCGCCGTTGGGCAGCAGCCCGGTGAATCCGGTGGGGTCCTTGTCGGACAGCGCGCCGAGCGTGTTCTCCAGCCCGCGCTGCGCCCAGGGGGCGACGGCCATTCCGGCGGCGCCGAGGCCGAGCATGCCGAGGAGGATGCGGCGGCCGACGGGGGTGCCGCGCTCGTCGTCGCCGTCGCCGGGAATTGCGTCCATGCCCTGATGAGACCACCGGGCGGGGTGGCGCGCCATCGTCTGTGGCTTTTCGTCAGACTTCCGTCAGATCCGAACGCCCGGAACGCTACGACACCGCCCCGTACACCGCCTCCGTTACGGCACTGCCTCCGTTACGACACCGCCCGGGCCGCCGCGCGCCCCGCCGTCCGTCCCGAGAAGAGGCAGCCGCCCAGAAACGTGCCCTCCAGCGAGCGGTAGCCGTGCACGCCGCCGCCGCCGAAGCCCGCCGCCTCGCCCGCCGCGTAGACGCCCGGCAGCGGCTCCCCGCCCTCGGTCAGCACCCGTGACGAGAGGTCCGTCTCCAGCCCGCCCAGGGTCTTGCGGGTGAGGATGTTGAGCCGCACGGCGATCAGCGGACCCGCCTTGGGGTCGAGGATGCGGTGCGGGGCGGCGGTGCGGATGAGCCGGTCGGCGACGTACTTACGCGTCCCGCGCAGGGCGGTGACCTGGAGGTCCTTGGTGTAGGGGTTGGCGATCTCGCGGTCCCGGGCCACGATCTCGCGGCGCAGCTCGGCCTCGTCGATGAGCGGGTCCTTGGTCAGTTCGTTCATCCGCCGCACGAGGGCGGGCAGCGTG
This sequence comes from Streptomyces sp. NPDC005962, assembly GCF_040629205.1. Lineage (NCBI taxonomy): Bacteria > Bacillati > Actinomycetota > Actinomycetes > Kitasatosporales > Streptomycetaceae > Streptomyces > Streptomyces sp. NPDC005962. The sequence continues at coordinate 47,665 of NZ_JBEXVE010000020.1, forward strand.
CGTTCCACGATGAAGTCCGCGCCGTGGTCCATGAACGCCTGGACCGGCCCCGGCGCCCCGGCCCGCCCGCGCCCGAGCACATCGCGGACGCTCTTGCCCGTGAGGTCCGGGTTCTGCTCGGAGCCGGAGAGCGCGAACTCCTTCTCGATGATCTTCCGGGTGAGGACGAACCAGGTGTAGTCGTATCCGGTCCGCATGATGTGTTCGAGGGTGCCGAGGGTGTCGAAGCCGGGGAAGAGCGGGACCGGGAGCCGCTTCCCCCGGGCGTCGAACCAGAGCGAGGAGGGGCCGGGCAGGATGCGGATGCCGTGCCGGGGCCAGATCGGGTTCCAGTTCTCGATGCCCTCGGTGTAGTGCCACATCCGGTCGCGGTTGATGAGGCGGCCACCGGCGGCCTCCGTGACGCCGAGCATCTTGCCGTCCACATGCGCGGGGACGCCGGAGATCATCCGCTCGGGCGGGGAGCCCAGCCGCTCGGGCCAGTTGGCGCGTACGAGGTCGTGGTTGCCGCCGATGCCGCCGGAGGTGATGATCACGGCCTGGGCGCGCAGTTCGAAGGAACCGGTCACCTCGCGGCTGCTGGCCGTGCCCCGCTCGGCGCGGCTCGGCTCCAGCACCTCGCCGGTGACGGTGTCGACGGCGCCCGCGCTCCGCGAGAGCCCGGTGACCCGGTGCCGGAAGCGCAGGTCGACCAGGCCGCGGGCGGCCGCGGCGCGCACCCGGCGCTCGAAGGGGGCGACGACGCCGGGGCCGGTGCCCCAGGTGATGTGGAAGCGGGGTACGGAGTTGCCGTGCCCGGTCGCGTCGTAGCCGCCGCGCTCGGCCCAGCCGACCAGGGGGAACAGCCGCAGCCCCTGGGCGTGCAGCCAGGACCGCTTCTCGCCCGCCGCGAAGTCCACGTATGCCTCGGCCCAGCGGCGCGGCCAGTGGTCCTCCTCGCGGTCAAAACCGGCCGTGCCCAGCCAGTCCTGCCAGGCGAGGTCGCGGCTGTCGCGGACGCGCAGCCGCCGCTGTTCGGGCGAGTCGACGAGGAAGAGGCCGCCGAAGGACCAGTGGGCCTGGCCGCCGAGCGACTGCTCGGGCTCCTGGTCGAGCAGGATGACCTTGCGGCCCGCGTCGGCCAGTTCGGCGGTGGCCGCGAGGCCCGCCAGGCCCGCCCCGACCACGATCACATCCGCGTCGTACGCCATCGTTGGTGGTATCCCGTCCTCGTCAGCCGGTCGACGGTGTCGTCGGGTGCGATCCTGCCTACCGGTCAGTACGGCGTCAACCGGTCCGGGAGCGGGGTGAGAGCGCTTTCCGGTCACGGTCATCTCCAGGCTATAGCTCACTTGTGCAGCAAAAGGGAACATTTCCTCCGCACTATTGGACACGCTTCGGCCAAACCGGCATCATCAACGACCATGGCTGACCGCTCCGTTGAGCAACCCGGGCCGCCGTACCAGGCGGACAAGCGCATCGTGAATCCGACACTTGTCACCCCCGGCCCTCAGCCCATCGAGGCCGGTGACGCGGTCATCCCGCACATCCTCCAGGGCGAGGTCATCGGCCCCCGGCACGCCCGTACCCGCCGCCGGGGCGTCGACCCGCGGCGCAAGGCGGCCGCCGGGGCGATCCTGCTGTCCGCCACCGGCGCGGCCACCGCGCTCTTCATGCTCATGGGCAAGGACGCACGCCAGGCGGAGGCCGCCCCGGGACACGACTCCTCGTCGGCCGTCCCCGACGAGCCCGAGCCGAAGGCCGCCGCGTTCGCCGAGTCGGCCGTCGGCGACAAGCCGATGCGCGGTTCGCGCACCTCCGAGCCCGCGGCCCCGGCGCCTGCCGCGAAGCCCACCACACAGGCCCCGGCCGCCCCCGCCGCCGGGTCCGGCACCCCGTCGTCCGGTCAGCACTCCGAGCCGTCCCGGTCCTGGCCGTCCCGGGCCGCGCAGTGGCAGGAGCGGGCCGAGGCCTGGAAGCGGTGGGCCGAGCAGGCCCGGCAGCAGCAGGCCGAACAGCAGGCGCAACAGCCCGCTAACGGCCAGGGCGGGGCGCCCGGCCAGGGCCAGGGCCAGGGCCAGGGGCGCTGGGGGAACGGACAGGGCAACGGCGGCGGCAACGGCTCCCCGGGCGGCGGCTCCGGCCCGTACGGCCAGGGCTCCGGATCATCCGGCCCGTACGGCGGCGGCGGGCAGGGCGGGCACCACGGCGGCGGCCCCTCGCGCTGACCGCGGCACCATCTGCTTGTATGGCCGTATGCCTGATCAGGAACCGCTTTCCGCCGACGAACTGCTGGACATCGTGGACGAGCAGGACCGGGTGATCAGCCAGGCCCGCCGCGGTGACGCGACCGCCCACCGGCTGCGCCACCGCTGTGCGTTCATCCTCGTACGCGACGCGGAGGGCCGCGTCTTCGTCCATCGCCGCACCGACCGGAAGCTGGTCTTCCCCTCGCTCTACGACATGTTCGTCGGCGGGGTCGTCGGGGCGGGCGAGAGCTACGACGAGGCGGCGCTGCGGGAGGCGGAGGAGGAGTTGGGCGTCCAGGGGCTGCCCGCGCCCGCACCGCTGTTCTCCTTCCTCTACGAAACCCCTGAGCACACCTGGTGGAGCCGGGTCTACGAGGTCCGCTGCGACCTGCCGGTCGCACCGCAGGAGGACGAGATCGCCTGGCACGCCTTCCTCACCGAGGAGGAGCTGCGGCGGCGGCTGGCCGAGTGGGAGTGGGTACCGGACGGCGCGGAGGCGTACCGGCGGCTGCTGGACTGGCGCCGGGAGAGGCCCACCCCGTGACCGGAGGCAGACTCGCGGGCGCCATGGCGAGCGTCCGGCTGTGGTTCGCGCCCGAGCGGCTCCGCGAGGAGGGCGACACCCCCGACTACCGCTTCTCGCTCGCCAACGAACGCACCTTCCTGGCCTGGCTGCGCACGGCGATGGCCCTGGTGGGCGGCGGTTTCGCGGTCGACCAGTTCCTGCCGGACACCGGCCGCCCGCTCCGGCTGGCCCTCGCGCTCACCCTGCTCGCGGGCGGCGCGGTGTGCGCGCTGCGCGCCATCAGCCACTGGATACGCTGCGAGCGGGCCATGCGGCGCGGCGAGGATCTGCCGGTGTCGCGCTTCCCGGTGCTGCTGGGCCTGGCCGTCGGGGTGGTCGCGCTGCTGATGGTGATCGTCGTCGCCGTGGGGTGGGGCGGGTGACCGAGCCGGTGCGGGACCCCGGGCTCCAGCCGGAGCGGACCCGGCTGGCGTGGCGGCGTACGACGCTGGCGTGCGCCGTGGCCGCCTCGCTCGCCGGGCGGCAGACCCTGCACGCGGGCCTCGGCCCGCTCCCGGTGCTCGCCCTGTCGCTGGTCGTCCTGTCCGGGCTCGCCTTCCTGGCCGTGGCCCACCGCCGCATCCGCCACCTCCACACCCCGCGCCCGCCCCTGCTGACCCCACGGACAGCGGTGGCCGCGGTGGGCTGCGTGATGGGCGCGGCGGCGTGCGGCGCCGCGATGCTGCGCTAGCCGCCTTCTTTGGGGGCTCGGCTCACTCGCCGACCGTGATGACGATCTTGCCCCGGGTGTGGCCCTCCGCGCTGCGCTGCTGCGCCTCCGCGGTCCGCTCCAGCGGGTACGTCGCCGACACCTCGACGCCCAGCGCGCCGCGTTCGGCGAGGTCGGTCAGGTCCTGGAGGTCGTCGGGGTCGGGGCGGACGAAGACGTAGTGGCCGCCGAGGCCGAGGACCGCGGGGTCCGCGATGGAGGCCAGCCGCCCGTCGGGCGCGAGCACCTCCGCGGAGGCGGTGAGGGCGTCGCCGCCGACCAGGTCGAACGCGGCCCGCACCCCGTCGGGGGCGAGCGCCCGCACCCGCTCGGTCAGCCCCTCCCCGTACACGGTCGGCTCGGCGCCCAGCGTCCGCAGATAGTCGTGGTTGTGCTCACCGGCGGTCCCGATGACGCGGGCGCCCAGGTGCCGGGCCAGCTGCACCGCCATCGAGCCGACGCCCCCGGCGGCCGCGTGCACCAGCACCGTGTCGCCCTCGCCGACCCGCAGCGCGCCGACCAGCGTCTGGTAGGCCGTCAGCCCCGCCAGCGGGATGCCCGCGGCCTGCTCGAAGGTGAGGTTGCGCGGCTTGCGGGCGAGCGTGCGCAGGGGCGCGGCCACGTACTCGGCGCAGGTGCCGCGGGACAGGAAGTCCTCGCGCACGTACCCGATCACCTCGTCCCCCTCCTGGAACCCGGTCACCGCCGGTCCGGCCCGCTCCACCACCCCGGCGACGTCCCAGCCCGGGATGACCGGGAAGACGGCGTCCAGGACGGGGTCGAGATATCCGGCCTGCGCCTTCCAGTCGACGGGGTTCACGGCGGCGGCCCTGACCCGGACCAGCACCGAGTCGGGCCCGACCTTGGGGTCCCGCACCTCGCCGAATTCGAGGACCTCGGGACCGCCGTAGCGGTGGTAGCTGATGGCCTTCATGGTGGCAGCTCCTTGCGGTTCCTGATGTCGTTCCCCAGCGCTCTCCCCCGTTCCCCCTACGACGCTCCTGCTCGGTAACCGCCACCGCAAATCCAGGTCCGGGGGCGGTCGGACACTGGACGGCATACCGACTGGTCGGCATCATGAGGTGGACATGGAGCGTACCGTCCGCCGCCCGCTTCCCAGGGAAGAAGAGATTCGATGAACGTAGGCAATCCGCCAGGACTCGACCTGACGCGGCTCCGCGCCCATCTCGACCGGGAGCGGCCCGGGCTGGTGGGCGGGGCGCTGGGTGCGGAGCTGATCGAGGGCGGGCGGTCGAATCTCACCTACTCCGTCACCGACGGCACCTCCCGCTGGGTGGTCCGCCGACCGCCGCTGGGGCATGTGCTGGCCACCGCCCATGACATGCGGCGCGAGCACCGGGTGATCAGCGCGCTGCACCCGACCAGCGTGCCGGTGCCGGAGCCGGTGCTGCTGTGCGAGGACGAGGAGGTGGCCGGGGCACCGTTCTACGTCATGGAGTTCGTGGACGGCACTCCGTACCGTACGGCCGAGCAGCTGGCCGTCATCGGGCCGGAGCGCACCCGGGGCGTGGTGCTGTCGCTGGTGGACACGCTCGTCGCGCTGCACTCCGTCGACCCCGCCGAGGTCGGGCTCGGCGACTTCGGACGGCCGGAGGGCTTCCTGGAGCGGCAGCTGCGGCGCTGGGGCAAGCAGCTGGAGGCCTCGCGCAACCGTGAGCTGCCCGGCATCGACGAGCTGCACGCCCGGCTCGCCAAGGCGCTGCCCGCCTCCCCCGCGCCCACCGTGGTGCACGGTGACTACCGCCTGGACAACGTCCTCGTGGGCGCCGACGACCGGATCAAGGCGATCCTCGACTGGGAGATGTCCACGCTCGGCGATCCGCTGACCGACCTCGGCCTGATCGTGATGTACAGCGAGCATCCGACGCTCGACGACGACGCGCCGATCTCCTCCACCCAGGGCGCCCCCGGTCACCCCGGCACCGACGAGCTGATCCGGCGGTACGCCGAGGGCTCGGGCCGGGACGTCGGCAACATCGCCTGGTACACCGCCTTCGCCTACTTCAAGCTCGCGGTGATCCTTGAGGGCATCCACTACCGCTTCACCCTCGGACAGACCGTCGGCGCGGGCTTCGACCGCATCGGCGACATCGTCCCGCGCTTCATCCACAACGGCCTCACCACCCTCCAGGAGAGCTGAGACACCTGATGGACTTCGCATTCGACGCCCGCACCGAAGAACTCCGCGCCAAACTGCTGACGTTCATGGACGAGCACGTCCACCCGGCCGAGTCGGTGGTGGAGGAGCAGCGCGCACAGCTCGGTTCGCCCTGGGAGACCCCGGCCGCCGTGGCGGAGCTGAAGGCCGAGGCCCGTCGGCAGGGGCTGTGGAACCTGTTCCTGCCCGACGCCGAGTACGGGGCCGGGCTGACCAACCTCCAGTACGCCCCGCTCGCCGAGATCACCGGCCGCAGCCCCCAGCTCGCCCCCACCGCCCTCAACTGCGCCGCGCCGGACACCGGCAACATGGAGGTGCTCACGCAGTTCGGCAACGAGCAGCAGCGCAAGCAGTGGCTGGAGCCGCTGCTCGCGGGCGAGATCCGGTCGGCCTTCGCGATGACCGAGCCCGAGGTGGCCTCGTCCGACGCGACCAACATCGAGACCCGCATCGAGCGGGACGGCGACGAGTACGTCGTCACCGGGCGCAAGTGGTACATCTCCGGGGCGATGAACCCCGACTGCAAGATCTTCATCGTGATGGGCAAGACCGACCCGGAGGGCGCGGATGTGCGCCGCCAGCAGTCGATGGTGCTGGTGCCGCGCGATACGCCCGGGGTCGAGGTGCGGCGGGCCATGAAGGTGTACGGCTACGAGGACCACTACCACGGCGGCCACGCCGAGGTCGTCTTCCACGGCGCCCGGGTCCCGGCCGCGAACCTCATCGGCGAGGAGGGCGGCGGCTTCGCCATCGCCCAGGCCCGGCTGGGCCCCGGCCGTATCCACCACTGCATGCGGCTGATCGGCATGGCCGAGCGGGCGATCGAGCTGATGTGCCGACGGGCGGTGGCCCGGCAGGCGTTCGGCAAGGCGCTCGCCCAGCAGGGCCAGGTCCACGAGTGGATCGCGGACGCCCGGGTGGCGGTCGAACAGCTGCGGCTGCTGGTCCTCAAGACGGCCTGGATGATGGACACGGTGGGCAACCGGGAGGCGCACACCGAGATCCAGGCCATCAAGATCGCCACGCCCCGGACGGTGGTGGACATCCTGGACCGGGCGGTGCAGCTGCACGGCGCGGGCGGGGTCAGCCAGGACTTCCCGCTGGCCGAGCTGTGGGCCGCGGCCCGTACGCTGCGGCTGGCCGACGGTCCGGACGAGGTGCATCAGCGGTCGCTGGCACGGCGCGAGCTGAAGCGGTACCTGTAGGGACGGGAGCACGCCGAGGGGGCGCCCACGGTGGTGGGCGCCCCCTCGGCTTCGTCCGCCGGCTTAAGGCCGCAGTGCGCGCAGCAACAGGTCGGCCAGATGGTCGGCCACCTGCTGGGGGGCGAGGGGGCCGCCGGGGCGGTACCAGGTGCCCAGGTGGTGCACGGAGCCGAAGTGGTAGTCGACCACCAGGTCCGCCGGGGTGTCGGCGGTGAACACCCCGGTCCGCTGGCCCTCCTCGACGAGCGCGCGGAACCGCTCGTGGTAGCGGCGCCGCTCGGCCCGCACCTGCTTGTACTTCTCCGGGCTCAGATGGTGCATCGACCGGAAGAAGATCGTGGTGTCGTCGAGGTTCTCGATGGTGGTCACGACGACGTCGGCCGCCGCGCCCCGCAGCCGCTCCTCGACCGGGGCGTCCGCGTCCGCGAAGCCGTCGAGCCGCTCCTGCTGGAGGCGGAGCACCCGGCCGTAGATCTCGTGGAGCAGGTCGTCCTTGGAGCCGAAGTAGTGGTACAGGGCTCCCTTGGTGACCCCCGCCGCCTCGACGATCTCCTGGACGGACGTCCGGTCGAACCCGCGCTCCGCGAAGAGGCGGGTGGCAGCGGCCAGCAGCCGCCGCGGCACCGGCTGTCCGTCGCCGTTCGTCGTTCTGGGCATGGTCGCCACCCGCTTCTCTTCCGTTCTCATCCTCGCAGTTCTCGTCGGAGGATCTTCCCACTCGTCGTCTTCGGGAGCTCCGGCAGGATGTCGACCTCCCGCGGGTACTTGTACGCGGCGAGCCGGTCCGCGCAGTACGCGGCCAGCTCGTCCGGCGTGACCTCGGCCCCGGGCCGCAGACTCACGTACGCCTTGACCGTTTCGCCCCGGTAGGGGTGGGGCTTGCCGACGACGGCCGCCTCGCGGACGGCGGGGTGAGTGTAGAGCACGTCCTCGACCTCACGCGGCCACACCTTGAACCCGGAGGCGTTGATCATGTCCTTCTTGCGGTCGACGACATACAGCCAGCCGTCCTCGTCCATGAAGCCGATGTCCCCGGTGCGCAGTTCGCCCCCGGGCATTCCGGCCTCGGTGGCGTCGGGGCGGCGCCAGTAGCCGGGGACGACCATGGGGCCGCTCACCACGATCTCGCCGGGCTCGCCGAACGGCACGTCCTTGCCGTCGTCACCGGCGATCCGTACGACGGTGTCCGCACCGGGCACGCCGACCGCCAGGGTGCCGGACTTCGGGTCGACGGGGGCCCGCACACCGGGCGGGACGCTGGCGCAGGGGGCGGTGCACTCGGTGAGTCCGTAGCCGTTGTGCAGATACGGGCCGAGGGCCGACTCGAACCGCTCGACCAGCGCGGGCGGCAGCGGGGCGCCGCCGGAGGAGACGATCAGGAAGGACGAGAAGTGGTCGCGGGTCGCCTGCGGATGGGCCATCAGCGCCATGAAGGCGGTCGAGGGGCCGACGGTGTACGCGGGCCGGTGCTCGGCGAACGCGTCCAGGACGACCCCGGTCTCGAAGCGGTACGCCAGCGCGAGCGTCCCCGCCCCGGCGAGGCTCGCGCCCAGCTCGCAGACCATGCCGGTGATATGGAACAGCGGCGCCAGCGCGAAGATCGCCGAGCCCGGGGGCAGCTCGTGGAGGAGGTGCTGCCGGTCGGCGTTGTACGAGACGTTGCCATGGGTGTTGATGGCGCCCTTGGGGGTGCCGCTGGTGCCGGACGTATAGCTGATCAGCGCGGTGTCGCCGGGCGCGGGCTCATGGACGGCGGGCGGCCGGGCCCCGGCGCGGGCGGCCGCGACGAGGTCCTCGGTGTCCGCGGGGACCGGGACGCGCTCGTCACGCAGCACCCGCTCGTCGTCGCGGGTCTGGAAGTCGTACGCGTCGGCGGTGAGCGCGATGCGCACCGGGGTGCCCTCGGCCGTCTGCCGTATGTACCCCTCCCAGGCGGTACGGGCGCACACCAGCGCGGTGACCTCGGCGTCGGTCAGGATGTGGGTGAGTTCGCCGCCCTTGTACATGGGGTTGACGGGGACCACGGCCCCGCCCGCCTTCCACGCGCCGAGCAGCGCGATCACGAAGTGCGGGGTGTTCTGCAGCATGATCGCGAGCCGGTCGCCGGGGGCGAAGCCGCGCCCGGTGAGGTGGCCCGACAGCCCGTCCGACAGCTCGTCCAGCTCCCGGTAGGTGAGCCGCCCGTCGAAGTACGCGATCGCGGGGTGGTCCGGGGCGTCGCGCACGGACTCCCGGAAGGCGTGCAGCACGCTCGGCCGCGGGGTGATCGGCTCGCGCTGCTTCGCGCTGAGCGTGCCGAGCCACGGCTTGTCCTGGTACGACGTCATCGGGGCGGCCTCTCTTCGGTCTCTTCGAGGGTGCGCTGCACACGGTTCATGCCCCGCAGCCACCGTTCGGTGTCGGTGGCCCGGGTGGCGTAATACTCGGCCACTTCGGGGTGCGGCAGGATCAGGAACCGGTTCTCGGCGATGCCCTTCAGCACGGCGTCGGCAACCTCCTCCGGTTCGATCGCGGTGGGCACGAGCACCAGATCCCCGGCGCTTCCGGTGCTCTCCAGCATGTTGGTACGGACGCCCTGCGGACAGACGGCGTGCACCTGGATACCGCGGTGACGGTACGTGGCCGAGAGCCATTCGGCGAAGGCGAGCGCCGCGTGCTTGGAGACGCTGTACGGCGCCGCGCCGACCATGGTGAGCAGCCCGGCGGCGGAGACGGTGGAGACGAACCGGCCGCCGCCCTGCTCCAGCCAGTCGGGCAGCAGCGCGCGGGCGGCCCGGACGTGGGCCATCACGTTGACGTCCCAGGCCTCGGCCCACAGCGCCTCGTCGGCCTCGGGGCCGCCGCCATGGCCGACGCCCGCGTTGGCGCAGAAGATGTCGATGGCGCCGCCGAGCGCGTCCCGGGCCGCCGGGACCACCGCGGAGGCGTCCCCGGCGACGGCGGTGCCGCCGATCTCGGCGGCGACGGCCTCCGCCCCGGCCGCGTCGAGGTCGTTGACCACGACCCGGGCGCCCTCGGCGGCGAAGCGGCGGGCCAGTGCGGCACCGATGCCGCCTCCCGCCCCGGTGACGACAACTCGCGCTCCACGCACGGTATCCACGATTGAGACGCTCCTCGGATGCGGCGCGGCCGTCGGCCCGGATCGGCCCGGCCGCAACGGCAGACTAACCAGTCGGTATGTTGAAGGGAAGGGGGCGGGAGACTGACGGGCGGATGACGTTGCGCTGACTGCGCGACGTCGGGTCCCAGCAGTCGCGCGGGCCCCGGGACCTACCGGTCGCGCGGGCTCCGGGGGCGCTGGTCGCCGATGACGCGGCGCCAGCGGGCGTTCTCCCCCGCGAGGGCGTTCCACAGCACGTTGAGCGGATGGCCGTCGTCCTGCGCGGCGCGCTCCCCGGCCCGGACGAAGACGCCGACGAGCACGTCCAGCTCCGGCGCGAGGTCATCGGCCAGCTCCAGCGTGCGCAGCCCGGCGCCGGTCCGCAGCCGTCCGTCGGCCACCGCGTCGCCGATCCCCTGGGTGACGAGCACCCCGCCGTGCAGCACGCCCGAGGAGAGCAGTTCCAGGCCGTACTGCACGGTGTCGATCTCGGCCGCGATGTGCAGCTCCTGGCGGTAACGGCCGCCGAACCAGCCGCGCAGGAAGCCGGGGATGAGGCCGTCGGCGGAGACCGCGAGCGGCAGCCCGGGCAGGGCGCTCACCGCGACGGAGGGGCCGGGCAGTTCCCCGGCGCCGAGGTTGGTGACCAGGGACAGGCCGCTGCGCCGCCACTCCATCACCTCGAACCCGTCCAGCCCGTGGTTCCGGCTTCCGTCGGCCAGCACGCTGCCGCAGACCAGGTCGAGTTCCTTGGAGCCGAGCCGGTCGAGCAGATCCCTGGTGCGCACGTGCTCGACCTTCAGCTCGACGCCGCGGCGCTCGAAGTCCGCGGTGACCAGTTCCACGGCGTTCAGCAGAAAGCCGAGGGTGTAGCGGGTGGAGCCGACGGCCAGCCGTCCGCCGAGCCTGTGGCGGCAGTCGCGCAGTTCCTCCTGCCATCCGCGCAGCGTGCCACGGGCGAGTTCGGCGAGGCTCTCCCCGGTGGCGGTGAAGAGCACATTCCGGCTGCGGCCGCGTTTGAGGACGAGCGGTTCTCCGCACAGGGTGCCGAAGTTCCGGTTCATCGTGTCGAGCTGTTTCTGAACGCTGGACTGCTCGCGGCCCAGCAGCCGGGCGGCGCCCAGCGCCGTACCGGTCTCATGGACCGCGAGCAGTGTGCGGAGTTGATCCATCGTCGTGTCCAGCAGCGCCGCGGGGTACTGCCACCGATCGCTTGAGGACATTCCGGTCTTCTGCTCCCCCGTACAAGAAAACGCGCCCTGACGATTCCGAGCATAGTGCAGCGCTTTTCCTGTCCGGGCCCGGCAGGGATATTCCGGAATTCGCGACGGAAACAACGGGAAATACCTGAACTACTCGCTACTCGCTACTCGCTCAGCGGTGGCGTGCGAACTCCACCACTTGCTGGAAGGTGGGACGGTTCTGCCAGCTGATCTTGTCGTGGGTCAGTCCGCCGACCGTGCGCTGGATGATGGCGTCGGCGCACCACTGGTCGCCCGCCGCACAGTTGTCGTCGCCGGGATAGACCTCGGTGGCGGGCTTCGCGGCGGCCTGCTTGAGGCTGCCGAGCAGGGCGTCGCGGCAGGCGCTCAGTTCGCCGCCGCCGCAGTAGGGCTTGGCGAGCGGGCCCTTGACGTCCTCGCCGAGGACCGCGCGCAGGTCCTTGTCGACATAGCTCCACCAGCCGTACTGGAAGGACGATCCGGCGTGCGAACCGGTCGGCCCGTGGCCCGCCGAGGGAGATTCGTCCACGCTCAGGTTGGTGCGCAGCGCGTCGTACAGCTCGCCGCCGAGACCCGGTTTGAACTCGGCCTCGACCAGCAGCGGCCACCACGCGTCCATGATGCGCACCGCGTCGGTGTGACCGTAGGTGTGCGAGCCCGCGCTCGTCTCGCGGCGCTGTGAACCGGCCGCCTGCCAGGACTCCAGGCTCTGTACGGCGGACGCCACGGCGGGGTCGTCGATGGGCTGGCTGCGCAGCACCTTCAGCAGTTCGGGCAGGACGTCCTCGCCGCGCAGATCGGTGACGGCGGCCTCGCCCATCGCCCGGGCGAGCGCGGCGCGGGTCACCCCGCCCTTCTTGACCAGGGCGCGCACCCGGTCGTCGAGGAGGTTGCCGCGGTGCACGGAGCCGTTGCCGAAGGCCGCGGCGCCGTAGTCCTTGGCGACCTTGTTGTTCCAGCTGATGTAGTAGTCCTGATCGACGGACTGGGGGTGTTCGGCGGCCGGGGTGTACGCGGCGGTGTTGACCGCCGGGTCGAAGTCCTTCCACTCGTAGGCCGGTTCCGCCTTCACGGGCAGCGACGGATCGACGCCGTCGGCGCGCCGCATGTTGAGCCCGCTGTTGTAGTAGGCGGTCTGCCGGGAGTCGGCGTAGAACCAGTTGAAGGTGTAGTTGATGTGCTGGGCGGCGCTCTGGAAGGACTTCGCGTCGGTCACGTAGCCCGGGTCGTTGAACATCTGGAAGCCGACGATCGAGTCGGCCTCATGGCGGTAGGTGGCGCGCAGCGAGGTGTAGGCGACCGGTTTGCCGCCGACCGTGGCGCGATGGGTGACGAGGCCGTACTTGGTGCGGTACACCTGCATCCGGTAGGAGCCCGCGGCGGTGGAGTCGGCGACGGTGGGCTTCCAGGCGTTGCGCCGCTCCAGCTTGTCCATGGGCAGGCATTCGCCGTGGTAGCGGTAGTACGTCGCGTCCTTGGTGGGCGCGGAGCCGTCCGGTGAGCACAGCTCGACCGCGTAGGTGTCGGTGACGTCCTGTGCGGAGGTGGTGGCGCTCCACGCGTAGTCCTGGCCGCGCCCGAGCTGGACGTACATGCCGACGCCCGCGAAGGAGGCGCCGCGGGCGCTGATCCCGGGGCCCTGGATCTCCTGGAGCATCAGCAGCTGCGGGGCGAAGTAGCCGGTCTGCGGGCCGAAGACGGCGACCGGTTTGCCGCTCGCGGTGTACTTGCCGGAGACCACGAGCGCGTTGGACATGCCCTTCTTGCGGCTGAACAGATCGCGGGGCAGCACCCCGTCGTCGTAGATGCCGCGCAGCTTGTCGAGCTTGGCGGGCGCCTTGACCGTGGTGCGGGCCCCCGCCTTGGCCGGGGTGGCGCTGCCCTCGCGGTCGTATACGAGCGGTTCGGCGGTGACGGAGCCGGGGTCGGGCATGGCGGTGCCCTTGGGTGAAGCGGGCTTGTCCGCGTACGGGAAGCCCTTGCCGTCGTGGACGGTCAGCACGGCCTCCGGGTCGTTGCGCTGCCGGAAGGACTCCCACACCTTGGTGCCCTCGGCGAGGCCGTACTTCTGCTGGGCGGCCAGCATCGACAGCGCGCCCTCCACCTCGCCGCCCCCGCCGTTGCCGAAGAGGGCGCCGACGACGGAGGCCAGGGCTATCAGGTCGGTGAGCTTGAAGGGCGCGATCTCCCCGGCGTTGGTGATCGCGTCGATGTGCCCGGTGAGCACGTACTCGCCGGGGAAGTAGCGGCCGTCCTTGGCCTTCTTGGCGTAGGCGTTGATGCCGTCGACATACGCCTGGGCATCGGCGAGCGCCTGCTTTCCGCGCTCGCCGCCGGTGGCCAGGATGTAGTCGATCTGCGCCTGATAGTCCGCCTCGTTGTACGGCGCCTGGCGGAAGAAGTCCTGTTCCAGGCCCTGGTTGGAGGCGGCGCCACCGGCGAACGAGGTCAGCTCGCCGCGTCCGACGTGACGGAAGAGATCCATCAGCCACAGCCGGTCCTGGGCGGCGGCATATCCGGCGCCGAACTCGGTGCCCTCGCGGGTGGTGCCCTGGATGTGCGGGACGCCGGTCTTCTTGTCCCGGGTGATCGAGACGTCGTCGCGGGGCTTGGTGACGGACTCGACCTGGTCCGCCGGGACCCCGAACGACGAGTCGTTGAAGAAGGTGTTCAGCTTGTCGTCGGTGAGCGTCGGGTAGCCCTGGGCCAGGTCGCTGTACGGGCCGAGCTGGTCGGCGCTGTGCGCGGGGTGGGTGCCGAACACCCGGTTGGCGAGGATGTCGGCCAGGGTCGCGTTGCCGGTCGCGCCGGGCGGCAGGATGTCGGAGCACTGTCCGCCGCAGTAGTCGGTGTCGGCCTGGGCGGCGGGCGCCGCCTGGGCCTCTTGCGGCAGCGGGGCCGCGAACGTGGCGCCGAGCGCCAATACCGCGGCCGCGGCGATGGCGACACGGGTGAGCTTGCCGGTTCTGAAACGCATATCCGCTCCTCCCGGATGCAGTTGAGGGGGAGGTTACCGGCGGTACAACAACCCGGGAAGGTGAGCGACCGTCAACTTCCTTCATTTGATTGCCTCGCGACTTTCTGGAAACACGAGGGAACGGGATCGCGCTGCGTTACGTCCATTCGACAACGAGTCGGGTCCGCACAACGCGGAGGTGGTAAGAAGTGGCCGGTTTCAGAGCACTCGCACGAGAGGTTCGTAATCCACGCAGACACGTCACCGCCCGGCGCACCTCGCTGCGCAAATGCCTGGAACGGTTCGCGCCGTACGGGCACCGGGCGACCTGGCACCATCTGTGTGCCAGGACCGGGATCACCCCGGAGGACCGTCAGCCTGAACCCACACGTTTGATCACGGCACTCGAAGAACTCGAGGAGGCCCGCACCCTGTGGCTCGCGTACGAGGCGGACTTCGCCGCCCGGCGCAGGCTGGAGAAACACCACGGCATCCGGCAGCCCAGCGCCGTCGACGACTGGCACCTGCACACCTGGGGCGGTTGCGACATCATGCCGTGCGAATCTCCCTCGACCTATCCCGACGGCCGCCTCGCCGACGTCCTGCGGCGGCTGATCGTGGCCATGGAGGCGGGACCCGGATCGGCCTGCCCGGTCTGCGACCAGGACCGGCTGGTCTGGCGCGAGGACCTGGACCGCTATCCCGTGGCCGGACCGGTCTGCGAGGACTGCGGCATCGTGGTGCCGGTCCCGCTGCTCACCACCGAGGCGCTGTCGGCCTCCCGGCGCACCGGCTGCGTCCCGCGGTACGCGGCGGCCTGAGCGGCCGGAGGCCCGGCCCCGGGCCGGGGGCGCGCTCGCCGGGACGTGGCGAGCGCGCCCCGAACGCCATGACGGGATGGCCAGACGGGCGGCGCGCACCCGGGAGCGTTGACAGGACCCGGGCCACCCGAGCATGCTGAGCAGTCGCTTAGCCGCATCGCTTAATCGCGTTGCTCAGCCGCATCGCTCAGCAGCATCGCGAGTCGCCCGGGAGGCAGTTACACATGGCAGAGCCCAGGATCTTCACCTCGCCCGAGGAACTGCGCGCCGCGGTCGGCGAGGAGCTCGGTCCCACCGAGTGGCTGGAGATCGACCAGAAGCGGATCGACCTGTTCGCCGAGGCGACCGGCGACCACCAGTGGATTCACGTCGACCCCGAGAAGGCCGCCGCGGGCCCCTTCGGCACGACCATCGCGCACGGCTATCTGACGCTCTCCCTGCTGCCGTACTTCAGCCCGCGGCTGCTGAGCGTCGAGGGCGTACGGATGGGCGTCAACTACGGCAGCAACAAGGTCCGCTTCCCCTCCCCCGTCCCGGTCGGCTCCCGGCTGCGCGCCACGGGCCGCATCGCCGAGGTGGCCGAGGTGAAGGACGGACTCCAGCTGACGCTCAACGTCACCGTCGAGCGCGAGGGCGGCACCAAACCGGCCTGCGTGGCGGAAACGGTGTCCCGCTTCTACCTCTAGCGGCTCGCCAGCCGCTCGCTAGCGGCTCGTGCCTTCCGCGCCGACCATGCGCAGCACCAGCCCGGCATAGAGGTCGCCGACCTCGTCGGGTGTGCTGCGCCCCCGCGCGTTGAACCAGCGGGCGACGTCGATGCACAGCGACAGCACCGCGACCGTGGTGCCCCGCACATCCGGCACGTCGAAGTCGCCCGACCGCACCCCGTCCTCGATGATCGAGCGCACCGCCGCGTCCGTGTCCCGCCGTATGGCGATGACCTCCGCGTGGTGCTCCTCCCCGAGCGCGCCCAGCTCGTACTGCACCACCCGCGCGGTCGTATGGTGCTCGGCGTGCCACCGCACGAAGCCCCGCACCGCCGTGGCGAGCCGCTCGGCGGGGGCCCCGCCCCCGTCCCGCGCCTCCTCCAGGATGTCCAGCGCGAGCCGGTGGCCGACCTTGCTGATCTGGTAGAGCAGCTCTTCCTTGGTCTTGTAGTGGATGTAGAGCGCGGCCGGACTCATCCCGGCGCGCCCCGCGATGTCCCGCGTGGTGGTGGCGTGATAGCCACGTTCCGCGAAGGCGTGCACGGCGGCGCTCACCAGCCGCCGGGCCGCGTCCGGCGTAATGTCTCCCCACGCCTCGGCCCGGCCCCCGGCGTTCTTCCGCTCCACGTCCATGGCGGACACCCTACACGGAGGGTGAGCAAGCGCTTAGGAGTCGACTCCGACCGAAGGTTAGGATCGCTTTCATGCCATCTCAGGTCCAGGTCAACTACCGGAAATACGACGGCACTCTGCACTGGAATCTGCGCATGCGCAGACTGGGCGAGGACGAGCACGGGGTGTGGCTGGGGCTGCCCGCCGACTCGGTGATGCGCAAGGGGGACGGCCCCGAGGTGCCCATCGAGTGCGCGCACGTGATCCTCTTCCCGCGCGGGACATGGTGGACCGCGGTGTTCAACGCCCCGCCGCGCTCGACCGAGGTGTACTGCGACATCACCACTCCGGTGGAGTGGGTCTCGCCGGACGAGGTCACCATGGTCGACCTGGATCTGGACGTGATCCGGAAGCGGCCCGACGGGCGGACGCTCTTGGTGGACGAGGACGAGTTCGCGGAGCACCAGGTGCGGTACGGGTATCCGGCGGAGGTCGTCGCGCGGGCGGAGGCGGCCGGGCAGTGGCTGCTGGAGGCGGTCAAGGGAGGCGCCGAACCGTTCGGGAAGGCGTACCGGCCGTGGCTGGCCATGGTGGCGGGCGGGAACGGCGGCTAGGCCTGTCGTTCGGATCAGGCCCTAGAAGACCACGAGTGCCCGGCCGCCGCGTCCCGCGAGCATCGCGTCGAAGGCGGCCGGGATGCCGTCCAGGCCGATCCGCTCGGTCACCATCGCCGACAGGTCGAAGCGTCCCGCGCGGATGTGCTCGGCGACGACGGGGAGGTCGCGGGCCGGGTCGCTGTTGCCGTAGACGCAGCCGGACAGGGTGCGGCCGAAGTAGAACAGCTCCAGCGCCGAGAAGGTGACCTGCTGGTCCTTGCCGCCGATGCCGACGACGGTCGTCCGGCCGCCGCGGCGGGTGGCGGACCAGGCGGCGCGGATGGTGTCGGCGCGGCCGACACATTCGATGGCGACGTCGGCGCCGTGACCGCCGGTGAGGGCGCGAATCCGCTTGGCCGGGTCGCCGCCGCCGGTCGCGCCCGTTGCGCCCGTTGCATCCGTCTGTCCGGATTCACGAGTCGCGCCGGGTGCGCCGGTGAGGACGAACTCGGTGGCGCCCGCCGCACGGGCCAGTTCCTCCTTCCCGGGTGACACATCCACCGCGACGATCGTCCCGGCGCCCGCGACGCGCGCCGCCTGGAGCACGGCGAGGCCGACCCCGCCGATGCCGAAGACGGCGACGGACTCGCCGGGGCGCACCCGGGCGCTGTGGTGGACGGCGCCGTACCCGGTGAGCACCGCGCACCCCAGCAGGGCGCCGTCGGTGAGCGGGACGCCGTCCGGGAGCGGGAGCACGGCGTGCGCCGGTACGACGGTCTCATCGGCGAACGCGGCCGTGCCCAGCCCCGGGTACAGCGCGCTGCCGTCGGCGGCGAGCGTGGCGTACGGCGTGGCCGCGGCGTCCCCGGCCCTGGCGCACAGCCAGGGCTCGCCGAGGCCGCAGTAGTGGCAGGTCCCGCAGGACGGGGCCCAGTTGAGGACGACGGCGTCGCCCGGGGCGACCCCCGTCACGCCGTCGCCGACCGCCGTCACGGTGCCCGCGCCCTCGTGGCCGAGGACGGCGGGGACGGGCTGGCGGAGTGTTCCGTCGGACAGCGACAGATCCGAGTGGCACACCCCGGCCGCGGCGAGCCGCACCCGCACCTGGGCCGGTCCGGGGTCGGGGAGCTCGATGTCCTGGACGCGGAGCGGACCGCCGATGGCGGGAAGGACGGCGGCGCGGATCATGGCATGGGCTCCTCGGGGTCGGTGCGGGCCGGTGTTTCCCCCGGCCCATACCTCCGCGAAACCGCGCTCGGCTCCGCCTCGGGGCCGCGCCGGGGTGTGCGCGCGGCCGGCAGGGCCACCGTACCGGCGGCCCGCCGGAGTGGCCGTACGGCTATCGCCGCCGAGGCGAGCAGCAGCGCGCCGAGCATGACGAAGGGGGCGGCGGTGCCCGCGACCCCGGCGAGCACTCCGGCCGAGGCGGGCGCGGCGACCTGGCCGAGGCGGTTGCCGGTCAGCCGCAGCGCGAGGGCGGTACTGCGCGCCTCGTCGGGCGCGGCCTGGACGACGGTGCTCATGGACAGCGGCTGGCCGACGCCGAGGCAGAAGCCCAGCGCGGCCAGCAGCACGCCGAGCGCCCAGGCGGGCAGCGGCAGGGCGACGGCCGCGCACAGCAGCCCGGCGCCCAGACAGCTGACGGCCATCAGCACGGTACGGCCCATCAGCCGGATCATCGGGGTCATCACCAGGCGGCAGGCGACGGTGGCGGCGGCCCGCAGGCTGAGCAGTACGCCGACGACGGCGGGCGAGATGGCGCGCTGTTCGCCGACGACGGGCAGATAGGCGGTGAGGATGTCGGTGGCGGAGAGCACGGCGAGGCTGATGAAGATGCCGGAGGCGACGCCGCGGGTGCGCAGGATGCCGAACACCGGCACCCGCCGGGCGGGGGACGCGGCGGACTTCGTCACCGGCCCGTCGGCCGCGCGGTGCTCGATCCGCCACAGCGAGGTGACCGAACAGGCCGCGACGACGGCGGCGACCAAGAGCGCGACGGCGCTGGTGCGGGCCAGCGCGCCGTCGTGGCCGGAGACGAGCTGCCCGGCGGCGATCGGTCCGACGAGCTGGCCGAGCGAGGCGCCTACGGTGAAGTGGCCGAAGTTGCGGTCCTGGTCGGCCGGGGCGCTCTGCCGGGCGACGAGTGACTGCGCACCGATGACGAATGACAGATGACCAAGTCCCATCACCCCACTCCACGCGGCCATTTCCGGCAGCGAGTCCGCCATGCCGCTGAGTCCGCATCCGGCGGCGATGAGCACGACGCCGACCGGCAGCAGCGGAGCGCACCGGCCGTGGTCGGTGCGCCGCCCGAGCGGTACGGCGGCGAACAGCGGCAGCAGCGCGTAGACGCCCGCGATCACGCCGACCGCACGGGCGTCGGCGCCCAGCGCGAGAGCCCGGTAGGAGACGGCCGGTCTGGCCATGCTCACCGCCCCCTGCGCGAAGGAGAAGGCGATGACCAGGCGCAGCAACCAGCCCCTACCGGGCTCCGAAATCGTCACGGTCAGATGATGCCGAACGCGATGCCCGCGGCGAGCACCACCAGGGAGGTGAGCACCGCCCATTTCACCGTGAACTTGGTGTGGTCGCCGAATTCGACCTTCGCCATGCCGACCAGCACGTAGACGGCGGGGACGAGCGGGCTCGACATGTGCAGGGCCTGGCCGACGAGCGAGGCGCGGGCGATCTCCAGTGTGCCGACGCCGTGGGCGTGACCGGCCTCGGCGAGGATGGGCACGATGCCGAAGTAGAAGCCGTCGTTGGACATGAAGTACGTGAGCGGGATCGAGAGCACGCCGGTGACCAGGCCCATCTGCGGGCCCATGGCGTCGGGGACGCCGTCGACCAGCCAGCGGGCCATGTGCTCGACCATGCCGGTGCCGGTGAGTACGCCGGTGAAGACGGCCGCGGCGAAGACCATGCCGGAGACGTTGACGACGTTCTCGGCGTGGGCGGCGATGCGGGCCTTCTGGTCGGCGATGCGCGGGAAGTTGACAGTGAGCGCGACGGCCGCGGCGAGCAGGAAGAGGACCGGGATATCCAGCGTCTCGGTGATCATCAGGGCCAGCAGGGCGACGGTGAGCGCCGCGTTGAACCAGTAGAGCTTGGGGCGCAGGGTGGCGCGGTTCGGGTCGAGGCCCTTGAACTCGTCGTCGTCCTCGGCCGGGCCGCTCGCCGCCGGGCCGCCCGCGGGGGCCTCGGCGTCCGTACCGCCGCCGGCGCCGCCGGTGCGCTTGCCCAGGCTGACACCCTTGCCGGTGCCGCTGCCCGCGCCCACGAGCACCGTCTCCGGGTCGTCCGCCGTGACCTCGTCGATGGTCAGCACGCCGAGGCGCTTGCGCTCGCGCAGTCCGAGACCGTACGAGAGGGCGAAGACGAAGACCAGACCGACCGCGAGGGCGGGGATCATCGGGACGAAGATGTCGCTCGCGTCGACCTTGAGCGCGGCGGCGGCGCGGGCGGTGGGACCGCCCCAGGGCAGCGTGTTCATCACACCGTTGGCCATGGCGGCGACACCGGTCATCACGACCAGGCTCATCTTCAGCTTCCGGTAGAGCGGCACCATCGCCGACACCGTGATCATGAAGGTGGTGGAACCGTCGCCGTCGAGCGAGACGATCGACGCGAGCACCGCGGTGCCGACGACGACCCGCATCGGGTCCGCCTTGCAGAACCGCAGGATGACGCGGACGATCGGGTCGAACAGGCCGACGTCGATCATCACCCCGAAGTAGATGATCGCGAACATCAGCATGGCCGCGGTGGGCGCCAGATCGCCGACGCCGTCGAGGACGTAATCCCCGAGATGTGCCCCCTTCCCGACGAGGATGCAGAAGAGCGCCGGGATGAGCACCAGCGCGCCCATCGGGGACATCTTTTTCATCATGATCAAAACAAGAAATGTAGCGATCATGACGAAACCGAGGATTGTCAGCATGTGGCTACCTCACGTTCGCCTTTGAACTCCCCCAGATTTGGCGGTCGGGGCGACGTTAGGTGGCGCAACTTGGCGTTAACAAGGTCTTGACGCGTGAGCAATAAGCGCAAAACCCCAGGTCAGTCCCGTTGGGCGGCCATGGTGACGGTGAGCGGAAGGGCCGTCACCCGCACCGGACATCCGTGGAGCACCGCCGCGTGGTTTCGTTGCCGAAGCGTTAGTCCAGCACGCGCGCCAGATACGCCCGCAGCAGCTCCTTGGTCTCGGCCACGACCGCCGGGTCGCCTTCCGGGTGCACCCGGAAGGCGAGCCGCAGCAGCGCGTCCGCCGTCTCGACCGCGAGCAGGAAGGCGACCCGCAGGTGTTCGTCGGCCTCGGCGGTGCCGTCGATGCCCAGCGGCTCGGCGAGGATCGCGCGGAGGCGGTCGGCCACCAGGTGGTTGGGCTGGTCGGGCAGGCCGGTCGCGGGGACCGGCATGCCGAACTCGATGAGCGCGAAGCCCGGCGCACCCCGCTTCATCTCCAGGTATTCGTCCACCACGACGTCCATCGCGGCACGCCAGTCGCTTCCGTCCGCCCCCGTCCCGGCCAGCCGCCGGGTGATGCGCGTGGCGTACTCGTCGAGGTTGCGGTGGGCCAGCGCCTCGGCCATCGCCCGTTTGTTGGAGAAGAAGCGGTAGACGGAGCCGATGGGCACCCGGGCGCGCTCGGCCACCGCACGGGTACTCAGCTGCTCATAGCTCATCTCGTCGAGCAGCTCGGCGCAGGCGTCGAGAATCCGGCCGAGGCGTTCGGCGCTGCGGCGCTGGACCGGTGGGCGGCGAAGGGGCGGTATGGGCACGCCACCATCCTGCCCGATCATTGACGCAAGCCCTCTTCGATTCCTATCGTAGGACAGAGGATTCGTCGGAGCGTCGGGAGCACGCCATGGGCGAGGGCATGGGGATCGAGCGAGCGCGCAAGGCGGCCGAAGGGCTTGCCTACGTCTCGGGGTTCGGCAATGAGCACACCAGCGAGGCGGTCCCCGGCGCACTGCCCGTCGGCCGCAACGCGCCCCAGCGCGCCCCGCTCGGGCTGTACGCGGAGCAGCTGAGCGGCACCGCGTTCACCGAGCCGCGCGCCCACAACCGCCGCTCCTGGCTGTACCGCATCCGCCCCTCCGCCGCGCACCCGCCGTTCATCCGCGTCGACAACGGCACCCTGAGCGGCGCCCCCTTCACCGGCTCCGCCCCGGACCCCAACCGGCTGCGCTGGGACCCGCTGCCCGAGCCCGCCGGGTCCACCGACTTCCTGTCCGGCCTGTGGACGCTGGGCGGCAACGGCGACGCGGCGCAGCGCACCGGCATGGCGATCCACCTCTACGTCGCCAACGCACCCATGACCGACCGGGTCTTCAGCGACGCGGACGGCGAGCTGCTGATCGTTCCCGAGCACGGCGGGCTGCTGCTCCACACCGAGCTGGGGCTGCTGCGCGCCGAGCCGGGCCACATCGCGCTCATCCCGCGCGGGGTGCGGTTCCGGGTCGAGCCGCTCGACGCCGTGGTGCGCGGATACGTCTGCGAGAACTACGGCCGCCCCTTCGTCCTCCCCGAGCTCGGCCCGATCGGCGCCAACGGGCTGGCCAACGCCCGCGACTTCCTGGCCCCCGTCGCGGCGTACGAGGACGTGGAGCGCCCGGTGGAGGTGGTCAACAAGTTCTGCGGCAATCTGTGGGCCGCGACGTACGACCACTCCCCGCTCGACGTCGTCGCCTGGCACGGCAACCATGTGCCGTTCGTATACGATCTGCGCCGTTTCAACGTCATGGGGACCATCAGTTACGACCACCCCGACCCGTCCATCTTCACGGTGCTCACCTCACCGTCGGACACCCCCGGGCTCGCGGGCGTCGACTTCGTGGTATTCGCGCCGCGCTGGCTGGTCGGCGAGGACACCTTCCGGCCGCCGTACTTCCACCGCAATGTGATGAGCGAGTACATGGGCCTGATCGAGGGCGCGTACGACGCCAAGACGGCCGGTCCCGGCGGCTTCGTCCCCGGCGGCGGCTCGCTGCACAACATGATGTCGGCGCACGGCCCCGACCACGACACCTTCGAGGCGGCGAGCGCGGCCGAGCTGACGCCCCGCAAGCTGGACGACGGGCTGGCCTTCATGTTCGAGACGCGCTGGCCGGTGACGGCCACCCGGCAGGCGCTGGAGTCCGACCGGCTCCAGGGGGCCTACGACGCGGTGTGGCAGGGTCTGGAGCGCCACTTCCACGCGTGAGCCCCAGGCCCTTCCGTGACCGTTACCGGAGAACCGCGCTGTGACCACCTTCGCCCCCGACTCCCTCGCCCTCAACCGCAAGCTGCCGCTCTGGTACCAGGTCTCGCAGTCGCTGCGCGCCTCGATACTCGGGCGCGGGCCCGATGAGCCGCTGCGGCTGCCCACCGAGGACCGGCTCGCCGAGCACTACGGCGTCAGCGTCCTCACCATGCGGCAGGCGCTGAAGGAACTGGAGACGGAGGGCCTGATCAGCCGCTACCGGCGGCGCGGCACCTTCATCGAACCGAGCGCGCGGCGCGGCACGCCGGTGCGGCTGCTGGGCTCGGTGGACGCGATCGTGGCCCAGCAGTCCGGCGAGCGGACCACGGTGCTGGAGCATGGCCCGGCGCCGGTCCCGGCGGAGCTGGCCGGGTACTTCCCCGGCCTGGAGGAGGCCGCCTCCTACCGCAGGCTGCGCCGGGACGAGCGCGGCGGCGAGCCCACCAACTGGGCCGAGAACCTGGTCCGCCCCGAACTCGCCGCCCGTATCGACCTCGCCGACCTGGCGCGCTGGCCGATGACGAAGGTGCTGCGGGACGCGGTGGGGGTACGGATCAGCCGCATCACCGACACCGTGGAGGCCCGCCTGGCCGACCCGGAGACCGCCCGCCTCCTCCAGATCCCGCTGCTCAGCCCGATCCTGCACTACACGGGGGTGACGTACGACGACACGGGCCGCGTCGTCGACGTGGCCCGCATCCACTACCGCGGCGACCGCTTCTCGTTCTCGGTGACGGTGGACGCCGACTGACCGCCGTCGACACCGGCTGAGGCGCCCGGAGGCAAGCCGAGCCTTGAAGGCACGGTTACGATGCCGGGGCTGACCGAGTACGTGCCGGGTGAAAGGCGGCAGGGTGACGGCTACCCGAGACGTGACGGCAACCCGAGACGCATCGCTGCTTGCGGATCTCATGCCCTGGTCCGTGCGGCCGCCACGGTTCGGGCGCGGCTGGGTCGTGGGGCCGGACGCGGGCGCGCTGCGGGCTCGCTGGGCGCGGCTGGTGGGCGCCGGGGACGAGGCCGAGCGGGCGGCGCTGTTCCGGCCGAGCCGCGCCCGTACGCTGCACACCTCCGTACCGCAGCTGCCCGGCCAGGCCACCTCGACCGCCCGGCTGGCCCGCGAGGGCGGGCCGTGTCCGGAGCCGGTCCGGGTCGCGCACGGGCCGTTCGACCAGCAGTGGCTGATACCGGATCACCGCGTGATCGACGCCGCCCGCCCGGAGCTGTGGCGGGTCGCGGACGACCGGCAGATCCATGTGGTGGAGGCGGGCGGGCCCGGCCCCGACCCGGCGCTCACCTTCTCCGCGCTGCTGCCGGACGGCCACTCCCCCGCCGGGCGCCCCGGGCTGATCCGCCCGTTCTACCGCCGCCCCGGCGGACGCGAGCCCAATCTCGCGCCGGGGCTCCTCGACCACCTCGGCGAACGGCTCGGGCGGCCGGTCGCCGCCGAGGACTTCCTCGCCTGGGCCGCCGCCGCGCACCGGGGCGCGCCATGCGCCGTACCGCTGACCGCCGATCCCGAGATCTGGGAGACGGGCGTGGAGCTGGGCCGCCGTGCGCTGTGGCTGCATACGCGCGGGGCGCACAGTGGTGAACGCCCGCGCATGCCGGGTGGCCAGCGCCCCTATGTGCGCGCCGCGCTGCCCGAGCGCGGGCTGCCGGACACGATTGGTTACGACCCGGAGGAGGCGGCCCTCCAGCTGGGCGCGGGGCGTATCTCCCCCGTACCGCGGGCCGCGTGGGAGGCCCACGCGGGCGGCGTGCGGGTGCTGGAGGCGTGGTTCGAGCGGCGTACGGCACACGCCGAGCCGGGCTCGCTGGAGGCGGTCGGCGCACCGGCCGGATGGCCGCGGGACTGGACGTCCGAGCTGCTGGAGCTGATCACCGTACTGGCGCTGCTCGCCGAGCTGCGCCCGGCCCGGCAGGCGCTGGCCGACCGGGTGGCGGAGGGGCCGGTGGTCGGCCCGGAGGAACTGCGCGCCGCCGGGGTGCTGCCGGTGCCCGCGGCGGCCCGCCGCCCGGCGTCGGTGCTGGATCACCAGGAGGAGGGGCCGGAGGGCCAGTTCGCGCTGCTGTGACCCGCGCGGCGGTGTGGTGGCCCGGCGCCGTGACCTGCGCCTGCGCGGCGCTGCGGGCCCGGCTACGAACGGTGCGCATCCCGGGGAGACAGCGGTGTGCCGTGCCTCGCAGGGCGGTCTGGAATGACCGCGCAGCACGGACTCACCGGCTGGAGCGGGCCGGTTCGTCCGGTGCCTGCCCGGGATGCGGACGCGATCGCGCGCGGGTCTGACGCGCCTTGGCGGGGCGGTCGGGCGCGGTGGGTCAGGCTCGGTGGGTCAGGCGCGGTTGCCGAACAGCGAGCGCCTCAGCCGGCGCAGCGGCGCGAACAGCGACACCCGGGCACCCCGGCTGTTCTTCGCGCGTGTGTGATCGCGTGCGGTCAGCTCCTGCATCAGCACCGTCGCGCCTTCGGCCTCCCGCGAGGGGACGGCCGGGCCGCCCAGCACCGCGAGATGGCGGTCGAGGCGCGCGCTTGACGCTCCGCTCCCACAATGAATGGCAGGCACTCGGGGCCTGCTGCGTACTGCTATCTGCTCCATGTCACTCCCCACCCGTACGAGGGCACCCGCCCCGGGCAGAGTAACCCTACCTCCCCGAGGCGTCACCCGCGCATCCAAGGTTCCTGATTCACCACCACGTCAAGGGTGTTGACGCCCATACCGTGAAGATCAGCCCCGGTGGGAGCCCCTTTGCGATTCGTGACAAATTACAGAACGCGCCAAGCCATTCGGCCCTCCGCCTCGAATAGCCGCATGAAGGAACATCCGGCAAGGTGCGAAGGACCGACACGATGACCGCATTCACCAGGAGCCTGGCAGGGCTCGTCTGCTGCTCGCTGGCCGCGGGCGCGCTCACGGCCACCGGCGTGGCGGCACTGCAGCCGCAGACGGCGGAAGCCTCCAGCCACCGCGAGGCGCCACTGATCTCGGGGCAGCCGCAGTACGACGCGACGGACGTGTACGCGTTCCAAAGCCCCGACAAGCCGGACATGACCACCCTGATCACGAACTTCCTGCCGTTCCAGGACCCGGCGGGCGGACCGAACTTCTACACGTTCGGCACGGACGCCCGGTACGACCTGCACATCGACAACGACGGCGACGGCCAGGGCGATCTGCTCTTCCGCTGGACGTTCCAGGACTATGTGAAGAACAAGAACACGTTCCTCTACAACACCGGCCCGGTCGATTCGCTCGACGACCCGGACCTCAACTTCACCCAGAGCTACGACCTTGAGGTCATCAAGCTCAAGAACCAGCGGGCCGTCGCGCGGGCCAAGCTCGGCGACGACCTGCCGGTCGCCCCGTCGAACGTCGGCAAGGCGTCCATGCCCGACTACAAGAAGCTCCGCGACCAGTCGGTCCAGGAGATCGGCTACAGCGGCGGCTCGACCAGCTTCGCCGGTCAGGCCGACGACCCCTTCTTCGCCGATCTGCGGGTCTTCGACCTGCTCTACGGCGGCGACATGTCCGAGATCGGCAACGACACCCTCAAGGGCTACAACGTCCAGTCCCTGGCCCTCCAGGTGCCGACCAAGGCGCTCACCGAGTCCGAGGACCAGCCGGTGATCGGCGTGTGGTCCACCGTCCACCGCAAGAACGCCCGCGGTGACTATGCCCAGGTCTCCCGGCTCGGCAACCCGCTGGTCAACGAGGTGGTCCTGCCGCGCAAGGACAAGGACAAGTTCAACGCCTCGGCCCCGTGGGACGACGGCCAGTTCCTGAAGTCCGTCACGGAACCCGAACTGCCCAAGCTGATCGAGCAGATCTACAAGATCGAGGCCCCGGACACCCCGCGTGACGACCTCGTGCAGGTCTTCCTGACCGGTGTGCCGAAGCTCAACCAGCCGCCGCACGTCCGCCCCTCCGAGATGCTGCGGCTCAACACGTCCATCGCGCCCTCGAAGGACCCCAAGCGGCTCGGTGTGCTCGACGGCGACAACGCCGGGTTCCCCAACGGGCGGCGGCCGCTCGACGACGTCCTCGACATCTCGCTGCAGGCCGTGGAGGGCGAGCTCCTCGGTAAGAAGAACGACCTGGGTGACGCGGTCGACAAGAACGACCAGGAGTTCTACGGCTCCTTCCCGTTCCTCGCGCTGCCCAGCTCCGGTTCGGACGCCAAGGCCGTCTCGAAGAGTGCCGGTTCCTCCCTGCTGGAGGGCGGCGCGGGCATCGGCGACTCCTCCGACTCCATGATGCTCGCCGGGTCCGCGGCGGGTGGCGGCGGCGCCGTACTGCTGCTGGGCCTCGGCCTCCTGTGGTGGCGCAAGTCGCGCCGTCCCGCCCCCGCGCGCAGGCACTGACCCGCGCCCGTCGCCTCTCGCACCACCCCGCGGGCGCGGTCCCGCCCTCCCACACCCCCGTGAGCCGCGCGGGACCGCGCCCCTCCCCCTCCTCTCCTCCGCCCCGGAACCGTCCCGGCACCGTCCCGGCGAAAGGCAGCTGTCACCATGGCTCTCCGGCCACCTCTCCCCCGCACGGTCCGCACGGCGGCCGTCGTCTGCACCCTCGCGGTGGGCCTGACCGCCGGCTCGTCCGTACTCGGCGGGACGCCCGCCGACCGGCCCGCCGAACCGGTGTCGCTGCGCTCCGCCGGGGCTCCGGCATCGCTCCAGCAGGTCTCGGCCGACGGCCTCGCGGGGCGGATCAGCGCCCTGCAGAAGCACTTGCGCGCCCAGCCGAAGGACGCCTCGGGCTGGTCCGGCCTGGGTGCTGCCTACATCGAGCAGGCCCGCAGCACCGGCGACCCCACCCGCTATCCGCAGGCGGAGAAGACCTTCGCCCGCGCGCTCGCCGTCCAGCCGCGCGACAACGACGAGGCACTCGCCGGGCGCGCCTCCCTCGCCGCCGCCCGGCACGACTTCACGAGCGCGCTGCGGGACGCCGACAAGGCGCTGAAGATCAACTCCTACAGCCAGTCGGCGATGGCCGTCCGCATCGACGCCCTGGTGGAGCTGGGCCGCTACAAGGACGCGACCGCCGCCGCCGATCACGCCGACTCGGTGCGGCCCGGCATCCCCGTCTTCACCCGGCTCGCCTACGTCATGGAGCTGCGCGGCGATCCGAAGGGGGCACACCGGGTCCTGGAAACCGCCCGGGAGTCCGCGACCTCACCCAGCGACATCGCCTACGTCTCCACCTCGCTCGGCCAGCTCGCCTTCGGCCAGGGCGAGTACGCCACCGCGCGCCGCGCCCTGGGCGCCGCCCTGCGCGCCGTGCCCGGCTATCTCCCGGCCCTGGAGTACCGGGGCCGCACAGCGGTCGCGGAGGGGCGTACCGGGGCCGGTATCCGCGACCTGGAAGCGGTCGTACGGCGCTCTCCGCTGCCCGCGCAGCTGGCGGCGCTGGGCGAGGCGTACGAGGCGCGCGGCGACGCCAAGAAGGCGAAGCAGCAGTACGCGGTCGTCGACACCTGGATCACCCTGGCCCGCGCGAACGGCGTGGCCACCGACCTCGACAGCGCCCTCGTCGCGGCCGACCACGGCGACGTCAAGGAGGCCCTGAAGGCGGCCCGCGCCGAATGGGACCGACGGCAGACCGTCCACACCGCCGACGCCCTGGCCTGGGCCCTGCACCGCAACGGCAAGGACCGCGAGGCCCTCACCGCCGCCAAGCGAGCCGCCGAACCGGGCTACCGCAACGCGGCGTTCCTCTACCACCGAGGCGTGATCGAGAAGTCCCTGGGCGACAAGCAGTCCGCCCGCGACCACCTCAAGGCCGCCCTCGACCTCAACCCGGGCTTCTCCCCGACGGGCGCCCGCGACGCGAAGACAACCCTGAACCACCTGGGCGGCACCCGATGACACCCCCCACCGGGCCCCAGCCCCCGACGACCCCTGAGGCCACGCCTGCCAAGGCCGCACCAGCAGCGGCAGAGCCCGAGCCAGAGCACCCCACGAAGCCCAGTGCGCAGCATCCGGCAGGGTCCGGGGCGGAGCCCCGGGGTCGGGTAGGGGCGGGGTGGGGGAAGGCGTCCGGGCATCCCCGTGACGTGGCCGCTCGGCGGCGGCTGCGGCGGCGGGTCGTCGCTGCCGGGGTGCTCCTGGGGGCCGCGATGGCGGTCCTGGTGCCCGCCGGGAGCGCCGAGGCGCATCCCCTCGGCAACTTCACCGTCAACCGCTACGACGGACTGGTCATCACGCAGGACGCCGTCCGCGTCGACCACGTCGAGGACCTGGCCGAGATCCCGTCCGCGCAGGCGAAGGCGGAGATCGACCGGAACGTCGACGACGCGCTCTCCCGGAGCGAGCTGGCCGCCTGGGCCAAGACCCGCTGCGCGACCGCCGCGGACAAGGCGCGGCTGACCGTGGACGGCCGCGAGACCGACGTCCGCGTCCAGCACAGCGCGGCCCGCGACCGGCCCGGCCAGGCCGGGCTGCCGACCGTACGCGTGACCTGCCGGCTGACGGCCGAACTGGCGCACGCGCGGAAGGCGACCATCACCTACCGCCCCCACGACGTCGGCGCGGGCCCCGGCTGGCGCGAACTGACGGCCCGGGGCGACCGGATGACGCTCGCCGACTCGACCGTCCCGGCCCGCTCGGCCTCCCACCGGCTGGTCAGCTATCCCAAGGGCCAGCTCTCCTCGCCGCTCGACCAGCGCACGGCCACCCTCCGGGTCGAGCCGGGCGGCCCCGCGCTCGCCGCGACCACCCCGGCGTCCGACCGGGACGACGCGGTGGGTTCGTCGGTGCTGCCGCGCGGCGCGGACCGCTGGACGCAGGCGCTCACCTCCATGGTGGCGCGGCACGACATCACCTTCGGCTTCGCGCTCACCGCCTTCGGTATCGCGGTCCTGCTGGGCGCGATGCACGCGCTCGCCCCGGGCCACGGGAAGACGATGATGGCGGCGGCCGCCGCGGCGGGCGGGCGCGGTGCGCTGCGCGATGTGCTGACGCTCGGCGCCTCGGTGACGGTCACCCACACCCTGGGGGTGTTCGCCCTGGGGCTGCTGGTCACGGCGGGTTCGGCGGCCGCGCCCTCGGTGATCTCCTGGCTGGGCATCGCGAGTGGGGCGCTGGTCGCGCTGACGGGCGCGGGGCTGCTGCGCAAGGCGGTCCGCAGACACCGTCATGTGAAGGCCCATCAGCACCAGCATCAGCACCACGAGCACGATCACGAGCACGGACACAGTCACGACCACGGGCACTCGCACACCCACTCCCACGACCACGGAGACGGCCACACCCACACCCATGAGCTCCGCCCCACCCTGCGCGGCACCCTCCTGATGGGCTTCGCGGGCGGCATGGTCCCCAGCCCCTCCGCCGTCGTCGTGCTGGTCGGCGCCGCCGCGCTCGGTCAGGCCTGGTTCGGGGTCGTGCTGGTGGTGGCGTACGGGATCGGGCTGGCGCTGACCCTCACCGCGGCCGGGTTCGCGGCGGTACGCGTGGGCCAGGAGGCCGCCGAACGGCTCATGGCCCGCCGGGAGCGCGCGGGCCGGGGTCACAAGCTGTTGGGAGTGCTGCACCGCGCGTCGCCGTTCGGGACGGCCGCCGTCGTCCTCGTGCTCGGCTGCGGATTGGTACTCAGGGGGGCGGCAACAACGCTCGGTTGAGGTACATTCAGCCCGAATTGCTCGGTTGGGGGGAGGGCTCGGCCATGAGCGAAGAGGGTGTCGGCCGACGGGGTGAGCGGCTGGCCGGGGGGCGTTACCGCCTCCTCGGCGAGCTGGGCCGCGGCGGCATGGGCGTGGTGTGGCGGGCGTACGACGAGGCGCTGGGCCGCGAGGTCGCCATCAAGGAGGTACGGGCTCCGGCCGGGCTCGGCGACCGCGCCGTCGACCGGCTGTACGCGCGGCTGGAGCGGGAGGGCCGGGCGGCGGCCCGGGTCTCGCACCGCAACGTGGTCACGGTGTACGACGTGGCGGTGGAGGGCGGCCGCCCGTGGATCGTCATGGAGCTGGTGCGCGGGCTGTCCTTCGCGGACGTACTGGAGGCGCAGGGGTCGGTGCCGCCCGCGCGCGCCGCGTTCCTCGGCGCCGAGGTGCTGGCGGCGCTGCGGGCCGCGCACGCGGTGGGCGTGCTGCACCGGGACGTCAAACCCGGCAACGTACTGATCGCGAACGACGGCCGGGTGGTGCTCTCCGACTTCGGGATCGCCATGGTGGAGGGTGACGCGGCGCTGACGCTGACCGGGGAACTGGTCGGCTCGCCGGAGTTCCTCGCCCCGGAGCGGGCGCTCGGCCGGTCCCCGGGCCCGGAGGCGGATCTGTGGTCGCTGGGCGTGATGCTGTACGCGGCGGTGGAGGGCTTCTCGCCATTCCGGCAGGACACGCCGCTGTCGACGCTGCGGGCCGTGGTGGACGCGGCGTTACCGCCGCCCCGCTGGGCCGGGCCGCTGAGGTCCGTACTGGAGGGACTGCTGCACAAGAATCCGCGGCAGCGGACGACGGCGGCGCAGGCGGAGCGGCTGCTGCGGCTGGTGGCCGCGGGCGGCACGCCCGCCGACGTACCGCCACGGCCGAACGCGACGCCGACGCCAGCCACCCGGCCCCTGGCACCGTCGGCGGCGACACCGCCGGGCGGTCATCCGGCCGCCCTCTCCCCCGCTCCCGCTCCCGGCCCGGCGGACGATCAGCCTCCGCCGGAGTACCCCCGGCGGGCCGTGGCGGCGGTCGCGGCCGGGACACTGCTGGGCGTGCTGGCGCTGACCGGACTCACCTGGGCGCTGCTGAACGAGAGCGATCAGGGCGACACCAGCGGTGGCAGCGGCGGCATGACGACCGCCACCGGCACCCACCGTACGGACACCACCAAGAGCGGCGACGACGCCTCCCGCCCCGCGACCACCGCCACGCCCGGCCTCACCATCACCGTCGTCATCAAGACCGAGCGCGCCGACTACCGGGGCGCGTGCCCGCCCCCGACCGGCGAGGCGCCGTCCTTCTCCGCGACGCTCTCCGTGAACCGGGCGCCCGCGCGGGTCGAGTACCGCTGGATCACCGGCAGCGGCCGGGTGGTGGACGGGGGCTGGAAGCGGGTGGACTTCAGGCATGGCACCACGTCCCGCACGGTGCGCCACATCGAGCCGTCCTACGAGGCGGGCGGCGCGCACAAGGACTGGATCGCCGTGGAGACCAGGGGCGGCGCGAAGGGCGTCACGTCCCCGCGCGTCGGCTTCGCCACGACGTGCGAGGAGGCCCCGGCGAACGGGGCCTCCTCCGATGCGCCGGACGCGTCAGGGCAGGGCGCGGATCAAGCGGCCGAGGTGAACACCGGGAGGTAGCCACCGGACTGACCGGCGGCGGTCGGGTGGTAGGACTCCTCGATGGGGAGGGTGACGCTGTTCAGCCAGGCACTGCCGGAGCAGATCTCGTGTCCGGTGAAGGTCGTGGTGACGTCGCCGAAGGAGAAGCCGTGGTCGGCGGCGCGCTTGGCGGTGACGGAGTTGAGGAGGTCCGCGGCGTTGTTGATGGCGGCGCGCGAGGCCTCGCTGATGCCCAGGAGGCAGGAGCCCTTCAGCTTGTAGAAGCGCGGGTAGCCGAGGACGACGACATGGGCGGACGGGGCCTTGGCGCCGATGGCGTCGTACACCTGGTCGAGCTTGCCGGGCAGGGTGCCCTCGGCGTACGTACGGGCGTTGGCCACGGCGGTGAGGCAGGCGCTCTCGCCCTGCAGCGCACAGGTGGTCATCACGCCGGCGAAACCGGCGTCGTTGCCGCCGATGCTGATGCTGACGAGTCCGGTGGAGGAGTTGAGGGGTCCGAGCTGACCGCTGAGCACATCACCGGTCTTGGCGCCCGAACAGGCGGTGAAGGCGAAGCTGGAGGGGGAGTGGGCGGCGGCCCAGAGCGCGGGGTACGCCTTGGTGCTGCGTTTGCAGGCACCGCTGGCACTGTCGTAGCTGCCCGAGCCGACCCCGGAGGAGTAGGAGTCACCGAGCGCCACATAGGCGGGTCCGGCGCTCTGCCCGGCGGCGTGGGCGGCACCGGCCCCGGTGAGGGCGAGGACAGTGCCTACGACGAACGCACCTAAGGTCGCCGTGAGTCTGGACAGTTTCATTCGATCTCCCTAGCAGGATCACTGCTGTGCCGATGTGAGGTGCGATCACCCCGCAGCGGGGCAATCGCGTTCGAAACCGTCAATCACGCCACCGCGCATATATCGGCGGCATGACATGGCTATGTCATGCCGCCGAAAATCATGATCTATGCGCGGAAGTGTCCAAAATCTTTCGATCACTCAAAAGAGTGAATCCTGCACGCAACTCCCGGTGTGCGCCCGGCGCACACGGCGCACAAACCCCTTGGTGGGCGCTCAACCACGCGCTCCCGCATGACCTCTTCGCACACTTTTCCCGTCTTGACGGGCCTCGGCGCGCTGCGCGACATTGAAGCCCGGCATCCGGCGCGTCGGGGGGCAAAGTCGCCAATGCAGACCAACACAGACAGGGCTGGCAGGGCTGACAGAGCCGGCACGGCTCACATCGCTGACCAGAGATCGGCGCATGCCGAGCTGCTGCCGGTGGCCGCGGGGGCGGCCGTCGGCATCGCGGTCACCGGCGCCGCGCTCACACTGGCGGACTTCGACTCGCCGCTGCGCGCGCCGTTCACCCTGTTCTTCCTCGTGGCGGCGCCCGCCGCGGCGCTGGGCAGCGCCCTGCGGGGGCTCGACGCGGCGGCCCGCGCGGTGCTGGGGGTGGCGGGCGCGCTCGCCCTCGATCTGCTGGTGGCACAGGCCATGCTCGCGCTGCACATCTGGTCGGTGCGCGGCGGAGTGGCCGCGGTGGGCCTGCTGAGCCTGCTGGTGCTGATCCCGCCCCTCCTCGTACAGGCCCGACGCCCCGACCGGAGGCGCACCGCGCCCCAGAAGAACAGCGGGGGCGGCTGACAGGTGGAGATCCGTGTGTACCGGCCGGGCGAGCTGTCCGCCGCGGACCGGGCCGCCTGGACGGCCATCCAGGCCCAGGCGCATCTGCTGGGCGCGCCACAGCTGGCGAACCCCTTCCTGTCACCCGAGTTCACGCTCGCGCTCGGCCGCTGCCGACGCGGGGTGCGCATCGCCGTGGTGCGTGAGGACGGCGAGCCGGTGAGCTTCCTCCCGTTCCAGCGGACCCGGTTCGGAGTGGGCCGGGCGATCGGCCTGGGCCTGTCGGACGCACAGGGGCTGGTCCACCGGCCGGGGTTCCAGTGGGACGCGCGGGAGCTGCTGCGGGCGTGCGGGCTGGCGGTGTGGGAGTACGACCATCTGGTCGAGGGGCAGAAGCCGTTCGAGGTGGCGGCGCGGGGGACGTACGACTCCCCCGTGATCGACGTGGACCAGGGGTACGAGGCGTATCTCGCCCATCTGCGCGCCCGCTCGCCGAAGTTCACGCGCTCGACGCTGGCCAAGGAGCGCAAGCTCGGCCGGGATGTCGGCGAGGTGTCCTACGTCCATGACGAGCGCGATCCGGCCGTGCTGCGCACCCTGATGGGGTGGAAGTCCGCGCAGTACCGCAGGACCGGGCGGAGCGACCGCTTCGCCCAACCGTGGATCACCCGGCTGGTGCGGCAGCTGTTCCACACCCGGGGGGACTCCTTCGCGGGCGTCCTGTCGGTGCTGTACGCGGACGGACGGCCGGTCGCCGCGCACTTCGGGCTGCGTTCGGAACGGGTCATGGCCTGCTGGTTTCCGGCGTACGACACGGACTTCGCCAAATTCTCGCCCGGTCTGGTGCTGCACTTGCGGATGGCGGAGGGAGCCGCCGCCCAAGGGATGGACTATCTGGATCTCGGGCGCGGCGAGAAGGAATACAAAGACTCCCTCAAGACACGCGATCTCAGCGTGTCGGAGGGATGGGTGACGCGCCGCCACCCGGTGGCGCTGGGGCATCGGGCACGGCGTGCTCCGGTGCGGGCGCTGCGGAACGCGGTGCTTTCCCGGCCGGAGCTGTTCGGTCCGGCCGACCGGCTGCTGAAACGCATGGGGAGTGTGCGAGCGGCCGGGAACAAAGGGGAGGAGAAATGACGGACAACGTTTTCGAAAGAGGTGTCGCCGCCGCCCTCTTGTCCTAGAGTCAAGAGGCTCAAGAGGTTCATCAGCAGCAATACCGTCGTTACTCAACCCGCATCGGACCATCATTCAACGCGGCTCAAGGGGAGGGCTCGAGCGCCGCGATGGATTCCGGGCGGGGCGCGGTAGGGGGGTGCCGCGTCCGGTTGTTCCTGCCTGCTGTGAGGGGCGAGGGGTGCCGGGACGCGGGCCGCGAGGCCAGTAACAGCCAGCTTGTCCGTCCTGGACGGTGTGCACGGTGCGCCTGATGTGCTTGGTGCACACGTGAGTCCATGCCGTCATGGGCGGACGAGAACCCCCCTTTCGAACCGGATACACCAAAGGACCGCCGTGGGGACGGTGGTCCACCGGACGAGAGGGAAACATCGTCATGAGTTCTTTTGTGCGACCGGCCACGTCCGACATCGCACCAGCCGCCGGATCATCTCGATACCGGCCCATCACCTCGCATCTCGCGATCGCGCCGCCGGTGAGCGTCGTGATTCCGGCGATGAACGAGGCCGAGAATCTTCCGTATGTCTTCAAGACCCTGCCCGACTGGATTCACGAAGTCGTCCTGGTGGACGGCAATTCCACGGATGACACGGTCCGGGTGGCCCGCGAACTGTGGCCGGATGTGAAAGTGGTGCCGCAGCGCGGCAAGGGCAAGGGAAACGCGCTCATCACCGGATTCGCCGCCTGCACCGGCGAGATCGTGGTGATGGTGGACGCGGACGGCTCCGCCGACGGGTCCGAGATCGTCAGCTATGTGTCCGCGCTGGTGTCGGGCGCCGACTTCGCGAAGGGGTCGCGCTTCGCCAACGGGGGCGGCACGGACGACATGACGCCGATCCGCAAGCTCGGCAACTTCGCGCTCACCACGATCGTCAACCGCAAGTTCGGCGCCCGCTACACCGATCTGTGCTACGGCTACAACGCCTTCTGGCGCCGCTGCCTGGACGACATCGCGCTGGACTGCGCCGGGTTCGAGGTGGAGACGCTGATGAACATCCGGGTGGTCAAGGCCGGGCTGCGGGTCCAGGAGATCCCCAGCCATGAGTACGAGCGCATCCACGGCGCCAGCAATCTGCGGGCCGTCCGCGACGGGCTGCGGGTGCTCAGGGTGATCCTGCGCGAGCGCGGCGTCCGGCGGCCCCGCCGCCCGGCCGTGGCACCCGCGGCGGTACGAGGGGAGGTGTCTTGACCCTCGACCGGCCGCAGCCGCGGATCTCGGTGGTGATCTGCGTCTACACCGAGGACCGCTGGGACGACATCCTCGCCGCGGTGGCCTCGGTGGGCGACCAGTCGTGGCCCGCCGAGGAGACGCTGCTCGTGGTGGACCACAACCCGGCGCTGCTGCGGCGGCTCCGGGACCACTACGAGGGCGCCGGGGGCAGTGAGGGGGTGCGGGTGCTCGCCAACGCGGGCCCCCGCGGCCTGTCCGCGGGCCGTAACACCGGCATCGCCGCGTCCACCGGCGAGGTGATCGCGTTCCTCGACGACGACGCGGTCGCCGAGCGGGACTGGCTGCGCCACTTCGCCGCCGGGTTCGCCGATCCGCGGGTACTGGCAGTCGGCGGGCGCACCGAACCGGCGTGGGCGTCCCGGCGCCGCCCGGCCTGGTTCCCGGAGGAGTTCGACTGGGTCGTGGGGTGTACGTACCGGGGGCTGCCGCCCGGCCGGGTCCGGGTGCGCAACGTACTCGGCGGCAACGCCTCGTTCCGCAGGGCGGCGTTCGACGCGGTCGGCGGGTTCGCGAGCGGCATCGGGCGGGACGGCGACAAGCGGCCGCTGGGCTGCGAGGAGACCGAGCTGTGCATCCGGCTGACGCAACGCCGGCCGGACGCGGTGCTGCTGATCGACGACCGCGCGGTGATCCACCACAAGGTGCCCGCGGCCCGGGAGCGGTTCGCCTACTTCCGCGGCCGGGCGTATGCCGAGGGGCTGTCGAAGGCCCTGGTCGCCCGCAGTGTGGGGGCCCGGGCCGGGCTGGCGACCGAGCGCCGCTACACCACCCGAGTGCTGCCCGCGGGCGTCGCCCGGGGGCTGCGGGACGCCCTGCTCGGCCGGGCGGGCGGGGCCGGTCGCGCGGGCGCGATCGTGGCCGGGGTGGCGGCCGCGGCGGGCGGCTATCTGGTCGGCACCGCCCGGGCCCGCCGGGCGGGCGGTGCCCGCTTCACGATCGCGGCGGTGCCGGGGGCTTCGGCGTCCGGCACTTCGGGGCCCGGCGCCCGTACCGACGACGGGCCCGCCCCATCGAGACACGAGGGGGCGGCATGACGGTGGGACGGCGACCCGCCGGGAGGCGATGGGTCGCAGCCGTCGGCGCGATCGCGGGCCGCGGGGATGTGGGCCGGGGCGGAGCCGGCAGGGGAGGCTCCCCGTGACGACAAGACCGGTGCCGATACTGATGTACCACGCCGTGGCCCACGCACCGGCCCGGGCGACGCACGGGCTGTCCGTCTCACCGGGGGCGTTCGCCGAGCAGATGGAGCTGCTCGGCGGGTCCGGCTTCACCCCGGTGACCTGCGCGCGGCTCGCCGAGGCCTGGCGCGGGGGCCCGGCGCTGCCCCCGGACCCCGTGCTGATCACCTTCGACGACGG
Source organism: Streptomyces sp. NPDC005962 (assembly GCF_040629205.1). Taxonomy (NCBI): domain Bacteria; kingdom Bacillati; phylum Actinomycetota; class Actinomycetes; order Kitasatosporales; family Streptomycetaceae; genus Streptomyces; species Streptomyces sp. NPDC005962. The sequence continues at coordinate 85,445 of NZ_JBEXVE010000020.1, forward strand.
CTACGAGGGCGTGCACCGGCACGCCCTCCCCGTCCTCGACGGGCACGGCTTCGCGGCCACCCTGTTCGCCTCGACGGGGTGGCTGCGCGGCCGGTACGAGACCGACGGCGCGCTCGACCTGATGCTCGACTGGGGGCAGGTGCGCGAACTCGCCGCGGCCGGGATGGAGATCGGCGGGCACAGCCACACCCATCCGCAGCTCGACCAGCTCACGGACGAGCGGCTCCGGTTCGAGGTGGTGCGCTGCCGGGACATCATCGCGGCCGAGCTGGGCCGTCCGCCGGTGTCGTTCGCCTACCCCTACGGCTACTCCGACCGCCGGGTGCGGCGGGTGGTGCGGGAGGCCGGGTTCGGGGTGTCGGTCGCCGTGGGCAACGCGCTGGCGGCGCGCTGCCAGGGGCCGTACGCGCTGCGCCGGGTGACGGTCGCCCGCAGCACCGGCATCGAGGAGTTCGAGCGGCTGGTCCACGGCCGGGCCGTCGGCCGCGCGTTCGCCGGGGACCGGGCCCTCACCAAGTGCTATGCCGTCGTCCGCAGATCACGTCAGCTTCTAGGGAAGGTGCGCTGAGCCCGTGTCCGACACGACCACCCGGGCCGAGGCCGAGGAGCGTCCGGCCGCCGAGCAGCCGCCGCCGACCGGGTCCGGCGGCGGCAGCCAGCTGTTCCGCAACGCGTACGCGCTGATGCTCAACACGGGCATCTCGGCCGTCCTCGGCCTCGGCTTCTGGCTGGCCGCGGCCCGTTACTACGCGGAGGACGCGGTCGGCCAGGGCTCGGCGGCCATCGCCGCGATGAAGCTCCTCGCGGGGCTCACCGCGGTGACGCTGACCGGCGCCCTGGCCCGGTTCATCCCGGTCGCCGGGCGTACGACGGGGCGGCTGGTGGGTTTCACCTACGCGGCGAGTTCGGTGGTCGTGGCGTGCGCCGCCGTGGTCTTCCTGCTCACGCTGAACCTGTGGGGCCCCTCGTACCGCTTTCTGCACGGCCCGGTGCACGGCGTCGGGTTCGTCGTGGCGGTCGTCGGCTGGTCGCTGCTGACCCTTCAGGACGGAGTGCTCACCGGGCTGCGCAGCGCGTTCTGGGTGCCGGTGGGCAACACGGTGTTCCTGGCGGCGAAGCTGCTGCTGCTCGTCGCGTTCGCCGCCACGATCCCCACCGCCGGGGTGTTCGTCTCCTGGGTGGTCTCCATCGGGCTGTCCGTACTGCCGCTGGGCTGGCTGGTGTTCCGGCGGCTGGTGCCGCGGCACGCGAAGGCGACGGACGACCGGGCGCGGCCCGCGTCGTACCGGGAGATGGGCCGCTTCCTCGCCGGTGACTACACCGGGTCGCTGTTCTCGCTGGCCGTGGTGTACGCGGTGCCGGTCATCGTCGCGTCGCAGGTCAGCGCGGCCGACAACGCGTACTTCTACATCACCACCACCATCGGCGGCACGGTCAACCTGCTCGCCATCAACATGGGCGCGTCGCTGACCGTCGAGGGCGCGCACGACCCGGCGCGGCTCGCCGAGAACTGCCGGGCGGCGCTGCGCCGGATGGCGCGCATCATGGTGCCGGTCTGCCTGACGCTGTTCGTCTTCGCCCCGCAGATCCTGGGCGTGTTCGGGGCGGGCTACGCGGACGCGGCCGCGCCGCTGCTGCGCTGGTTCGCGGTGGGCGCGGCGCTGCGGGTGGTCATCGAGGTGTACTTCGCGGTGCTGCGGGCGCAGAGCCGTACCTCGGGGCTGGCGTATCTCCAGGGGCTGTTGTGTGTGCTGGTGCTGGGGCTGACGTTGCTGCTGCTGCCGCGGATGGGGCTGGTGGGGGCGGGGGTCGCGGAGATCTCCAGCCTGGCGGTGATCGCCTCGATCGCGTCGGTGAAGCTGTACCGGGTGGTCAGGGCGCAGCCCGCGGCCCCGGCGCCCGCTCCGGCCCGGATTCCGCCTCCGCCCGGCCCGACGCCGGTGCTGGAGCGCGCCACCGCGCCCGACGGTGACCTGGCGGATCTGGCGGTGGACGGCGACCGTCGCGCCAAGCGTTCCCGTGGCGCGGACGACCCGCGCTACGGCACCCGCTGGGCGCTGCGCGCGGCGCTGGACGCGGACACCCTGGCGCTGGGCGTCCGCATGGACTTCGACCACCCCGAACGCCGCCCCGACGCGCGGTACGGGCCTCAGCCCGTACCGCCCGCCCCTTCCATGTCGCCCGTACCCTCCGTATCGCCCGTACCGTCGGCCCCATCCGTACCGCCCTCTCCAGCACCGCGCGCTAAGGGCAAGGCGCGGCCGCGGACCATGGTGGCCGTCCTGTGGGCGGTGCTGGCCGCCGGTCTCGGCCTCTACTGGCTGCCGCTGCTCGGCCTGGACGACGCCGACCTGGACCGGATGGGCGGGCTCGGGCTCGTCTCGGTGCTGCCCGGGCCGACGCTGGTGGGGGCCGCGCTGCTCGTCGCCGCGTTCGCCGGTGCGCTGGGGCTCGGCCGACAGCGCCGTGCGCTCCTGGCCGTCACCCTGCTGGCCACCGTCGTCTCGCTGCACGCCGTGCCCGCCGTGCTGGAGACCTACCCGCGGTTCCCGACCGCCTGGCAGCACCTGGGGTTCCTGGACTACATCGGCCGGACCGGCGACGCCGTGCCCGACCTCGACGCGCGCTGGAGCTGGCCGGGCTTCTTCGCCGGGGCCGCGTTCCTCGCCGAGGCCTGCGGCGTACGGGACTTCTCCGCGCTGCTGCGCTGGTGGCCGACCGTCATCCAGCTGCTCTACCTCGCCCCTTTGATGGTGCTGCTGCGCGCGCTGCGGGCGAGCTGGCGGGCCAAGTGGACGGCGGTGTGGCTGTTCGGCTTGAGCGGCTGGGTCGGCCAGGACTACTTCTCGCCGCAGGGGTTCACGTACCTCTTCTATCTGGTGTTCGTCGCCGTGCTGCTGGTGTGGTTCCGCGAACCTCGGGTGCTGGGGGCCAAGCACAGGCCCGGTGAGGCGGAGGTCGCGGAGGCGACGCGCGGGCAGCGCGCGGCGCTGCTCGGGCTGCTGATCGCGCTGTTCGCGGCGTCGGTGGCGGCGCATCAGCTGACCCCGTTCGTGATGCTCGGGGTGGTGACCGCGCTGGTCCTGGTGCGGCGCTCCGATCTGTACGGGCTGCCGCTGCTGTGCGGGGTGATGGTGGCCGTCTGGGTGGGGTTCCTGGCGGAGCCGTACTGGTCGGGCCACTGGAACGAGCTGTTCGGCGGGGTCGGCGGGGTCGGCGGCAATGTGTCCTCGTCCGTCTCCGGCCGGATCGAGGGCGGCAGCAGTGTGCACAAGCTGGTGCTGTACGTGCGGGTGGCGCTGGCGGGCGGGGTGCTGGCGTGCGCCTGCTGGGGGGTGCTGCGGCGGCGCGCGGCGGGCTTCACCGAGCGGGCGTTGCTGGTGCTGACCTTCGTACCGTTCCTGGGCTTCGCCATGCAGAGTTACGGCGGCGAGATGGCGCTGCGCGTCTTCATGTTCGCGCTGCCGGGCGCCTGTGTGCTCGGGGCGCTGGCGATCTTCCCCCGGGTGCGGGCGGACCGCCGGGGCCTGGCGCCGCTCGCGGCCCTGGTGGCGGGTCTGACGCTGATGTCCGGCTTCCTGGTCGCCCGCTGGGGCAACGAGGCGTTCGAGCGGGTGCGGCCGGGCGAGGTCGCGGCCATGGAGTATCTGTACGCGCACGACAAGCCGACCGTGCGGGTGCTGTGGATGAGCGACGACCCCGTCAACAGCGTCACCCCCGCGATGCCGTGGGGGGCGCGGGACATGGAGCGGGTCGCGTACGAGCCGACGCTCGCGCCGCGCGATCCGGTGCTGGTGGGCGGGCTGGTGGCGGCGCTGCATGACGCCGGGCCGCGCTCGTATCTGATGGTGGGCCGCGGCCAGTCCGTCTCGCTCCAGCTGGACTCCGGTTACGGGGTGCGCTGGCAGGAGCGGCTGCTGCGCTCCCTGGACCAGCGCCCCGAACTGCGCCGGGTGCTGTCCAACGACGACGCGTCGCTGTACGAGCTGACGTCGCCGCCACGCGGGGCGGTGCCGGAGCCGAAGCCGGGCCCGGCCGGGCCGCAGATCACCTGGACGCCGTGGTCGGTGACGGGCGCGCTGGCGGCGGTGGTGCTGATGGTACTGCTCGCGGCGCGCGAGGTGGTGCGGGTGGCGGTGCGGCCGAGCGTGCGGCGGCTGCGCCTGTTGCAGGGCTCGTACTGGTTCGCGCTGCCGCTGTTGCTGGTGGTGCTGGCGTCGCTGGTGCAGCGGTTCCTGACGATGGCGTGAGGAGACGTACGACGTGGCCTTGACCCTGCCCCTGCCGCTGCCCTTACCGCTGCCCTTACCGCTTGAGCCAGCGCACCTCGTACGCGTCCATGGCGAACGACCGCCCGTCGACCTTCGCCTTGATCGACCGGCCCAGGGTGTTGACCACCAGGGCCGCGTCGTCGTCGGCGAGCACCTGCACATTGGGCCGGTCGTCGGCGGCGATGTCCACCGAGCGGAAGCGGGTGCCCGGCGGGAACTCGCGGCCGAAGCGGCTCAGCAGCTCCATCATGGGCAGCGCCGCGCCGCCGTCGTCCAGTTCGGTGGGGCGCCACAGACAGCCGGGGCATGCGGCGCCCGTCGTCTCCGGGTTCCAGTAGAAGGCGGTGGCGGCGCCGCCGCGGGCCAGCCGGGACAGGGCGGAGGCCTGGACGGCGACGCGGTGCGCCTCGCTCCACCGGCCGCCGTCGCCGTCCCTGCTGGTGTCGGCGGCAGGCTCGACGTACCACTCGGCCCACCACACCGGCAGCTTCGTGAGCCCGTCGAGCCAGCGGGTGACGTCCTCGAACTTCTGGGTGGCGCCGAACGCGTCCGGGATCAGCCGGTCGTCCGCGCGGGTGTAGCTGGAGCCGTCGACCACGACGAAGTCGGCGCCCGCCTTGTGCTCGTTCCAGTACGTGATCGCGTCGACGGAGCGCCGGTCGAGCGTGCCCCAGGGGCCGCGCACCGTGTCGTCCCCGTCCGCCGCGCCGGGCGGGTCGCTGTCGGCGACCACATACGGGCCGCCGACCAGGTTCTTCGGGTTCCGCTTCTTCAGCTCTTCGTAGACGAGGTTGTAGAGCTTGGTGTAGCCCTCGTAGTCCCAGCGGTTCTTGCCGTCGTCGTAGAAGCCCTTGAACTCGTTCCAGACGATGAAGTGGCGCACCTCCGGGTAGCGGTCGGCGACCTTCCCGGCGAGCTTCGCGAAGTCCTTGTAGTGGTCGGGGGTCGGCGCGGTCTCCAGGGCCTTCTGCGACCAGTCGGTGCTCCCCGCGTCGCCGCCCTTCATCCAATCGGGCGCACAGCACAGCGTGAGCACGGGCTCGGTGCCGGTCTTGCGCATCAGGGCGACGCGCCGGTCCAGGTCGGCGAAGTCGTAGCGGCCGGGGGACGGCTCGGGGTTGCCCGCGCCCCATCCCATGATGTGCTGGTTCTGCGGCATCGGACGGCCGGACAGCAGCGACTCCGCGGCCTTCCTGGCGCTGTCGGTGCCGCGGTCGGCGCTGTACTGGGTGTGGGTGAAGCCCCAGCCGAGACCGGCCGACGCCGCGCGCTCCCGGGCCGAGGCCGACGCCCCCGGCCGCCCCGTGCTGTCACCCGGCCAGCCCGTGCACGTGGTCAGCAGCAGGGCCAGGGCGCCCATGCCGACGGCGAGCAGTGTGGTGATCCGCCACCGCCGCGCCGACGCCCGGCGCCCGGCCGCTTCCGATAATCCTGCTCGCGATAATCCCGCCCGCGGTGATCCTGCTCGCGCTGCCGTCCGAAACCCCACCCGCGCCCCGCCCCGTTCCCGTCCTTGACGCCCTACAAAGGGTAAGAGTATCCCTGAACGCCCCCATTCCGGTGGGCTTCTTCGGAACAGCTCGGTAAACGGCCGTAAACCCCGGTGCGCCGACGCCTCTCGTGCTGGATCATGGGGCGGGGTGCGCCGACCGCCGCACCGGACCGCTTTCTCAGGAGGCAGACCCTGCCCGCTACACCCGCCGAACAGTCCCTTCCGATCCGGCTGAACGTCGATGACAGCGATTCGCCGTCGGATGTCGTCGACGCGCTCTTTCTCGGCCGGTTCGCGACCGGAGAGCAGCCCTATGCCCGCAGCCACTCCGTCGACCGGGTGAAGTCGGGCGCCACGCTGCTGCCGCCCGCCGCGACCGTGCTGCGCGCGGCCCGCGACGACGACCGCAGCGCCACGCTCGCCGAGGGCGACGGCTGGACCCTGCTGGTGTCCCGGTGGAACCGGGGCGCGGACGTGACCGTGACCGCGGTCGAGGACGACCTTGCCGAAACGGTGCTGCGGCAGGCGGTCGACGGCGCGGAGGACGATCCGGACCCCCAGCCGGAGAACGTGGCGATGGGCTTCTGGTACGTCTCGCCGCGCCGCGGCCCGCACCGCACCACGCGCCAGATCACGGCCGGGACATGGGAGGAGATCCGCGACAACTACACCGGGCCGGTCGCCGAGGCCATGGACGGGCTGATGAAGGTCACCCCGGACGACATCGCGGGCCGCCTTCTGCTGCTGCACGGCCCGCCGGGCACCGGCAAGACCTCCGCGCTGCGCACCCTCGCCCGCTCCTGGCGCGACTGGTGCCAGGTGGACTGCGTCCTGGACCCGGAGCGGCTGTTCACCGACGTCGGCTATCTGATGGACATCGCCATCGGCGAGGACGACGGCTCGGCCAAGGGCCGCTGGCGGCTGCTGCTCCTGGAGGACTGCGACGAGCTGATCCGCGGCGAGGCCAAGCACACCGCGGGCCAGGCGCTGTCCCGGCTGCTCAACCTGACGGACGGTCTGCTGGGCCAGGGGCGCAACGTCCTGGTCGGGGTGACCACCAACGAGGACCTGGAGCGGCTGCACCCCGCGGTGGTCCGCCCCGGCCGCTGTCTGGCCCGCATCGAGGTCGGCAAGCTGAACCGCACGGAGGCGGTCAACTGGCTCGGCGCGGAGGAGGGCATCGGCCGGGACGGCGCGACGCTCGCGGAGCTGTTCGCCCTCCGCCGCGGCACCCGCCCCGCCTCGGTCCCCTTCCAGCCGGGCGAGACGGACGCGGGGCTGTACCTCTGACGCCTCCGAAACGACCGTACGTGAACCGCTAGCCGTACAGCTCCCGCAGCCGCACCGACAGACAGGTCACACAGCCCTCCATCTTCTCGAACTCGCCGATGTCGACCGGCACCGGCTCATACCCGAGGTCGGCGAAGAGCGCCGCGCTGCGCGGCGCGCTCGCCGCCATCAGCAGCCTGCCGCCGCCCAGCAGCACCACATGCGCCCCGGACTCCTCCGGCACCGGCAGGAAGCGCGGGAAGGCGGCCGGGTCGTCGACCAGCGGCGGATACCCGATCACGGTCCCGTCCGGCAGCGCCGTGACCGCCGACTTCAGGTGCAGCACCTTGCTGACCGGCACGGCCACCACCCGCGCCCCCAACGGCTCGAAGGCGGCGCGCACCTGGCGCACGCCCTCGCCGTTCGTCCGGCCGCCGCGCCCCACGTACACCGTGTCGCCGATCTTCAGTACATCGCCACCCTCCAGCGTCCCCGGCTCGCGCACCCGGTTGACCGAGCAGCCGAGCGCCGTCACGGCCGCCTCGGCGGCCGCGGTCTCGGGGCGGCGGGACTCGGCGCCGGGGCGCGCGATCAGCGCGACGTTCCGGTGGACGACCATCGTGTCCTCGACGAAGACCCCGTCCGGGCAGTCATCGACCGGGTCCGCCTCCACCGTCTCCCAGCCGTGGGTGCGCAGGGCGGCGACGTAGGCCTCCCACTGCCGCAGCGCGAGCGCGGCGTCCACCGGCGTGCGGTCGATGTGGGTGACGAGCCCGTCGGCGAGCCGCGGGCTCGGCCGCCGGACCAGAGCTATACGGCTGGTCACACGGCCTCCTCGTCATACGTGGCCCGCAGCGCGTCCTCGACGGCGGCGAGCGCCGCCGCGCGGTCCAGGCCGAGCCGCCGAGCGCGCTGGGCGTACGTCTGCGCCGCCTCGGCGGCCCGGCGCCCGGCCGCGTCACCGGCCGCCGCGACGAACGTGCCGTGGCGGCCACGGGTCTCGATCACCCCGTCCGACTCCAGCGCGCGGTACGCCTTGGCGACGGTGTTCGCCGCCAGCCCCAGCTCCTCGGCGAAGCCGCGTACGGTGGGCAGCTTGTAGCCCACCGGGAGCGCGCCGGAGCGCGCCTGCTCGGCGATCTGCGCGCGGATCTGCTCGAAGGGGGCGGTCGCCGCGTCGGCGTCGACGGTGATCTGCAAGGCCACGTGGGGCTCCTGGGGTGGGCGCAGGTTTGTCGCACCCATTGTGTGCCGCTTCGGGCGCCTCTGGAAATCCGGCGCCGGGACCTGTGTCCCGGGGAGAGCGGACGTCATCGCGCGGGCCCCGACGCCGCCAGCGTCACCAGCCGGTCCGGGCCGCCGGGGGCGAACGCGATGGTGTCCCCCGGCTCGTGCCAGTGCAGGGCGAACCGCTCCCCGGCCCGGTACGCCTCCACGCCCGCCCTGCAGTACGCCACCATGTCCTCCGGCAGGGCGTCCAGCGCGAACCACCCGATCTCCGAGCACTTGTCCGGCTCGCGGTTGACCGGCTCCGGCGCGCCCTCCGTCAGCTCCGCCTCGAAGAACCAGCCGGTACGGGCCGTGCCCGTGGGCGACTTGTGCTGCATGACGAGCGCCACCCGCACCTCGTCCGGGGTGAGCCGGATGCCGATCTCCTCCGCTGCCTCGCGGAGCACTGCGGTCCGTACGTCCTCGCCGTCCTCCACATGGCCGGACGGCGCGTGCAGCAGCCCGTCCGCGTACCCCGTGCCCGCGCGGCGCGCGAGCAGGATCTCGCCGCCGCGCCGCAGCAGCAGATGGACATCGACGATCTCGGCGTGCCGCCGGGGCGGGGCGAGGTCCGCGCGCAGCACATAGCGCTCGTCGCGCACCGGCCGCCCCCACAGCGCCGCGTCCGCCGCCAGCTGTTCGACATGCGTACGGGACGCCAGCGGCTCGACCATCCGCAGCAGGTCACCGGCGGCCAGCCCGGCCGGGTCCGACTCGCCCCACCGCCCCTCGATCAGCACCAGCGTTCCACCCGGCCGCAGCAGCCGCGCCCACCGCCGCAGCACCGCCTCCCGGCCGGGCAGCAGCCACAGCAGATGGCGCACCAGGACGACATCGAAGCCGCCCTCCCCCACCGGCGGCGCCGCCGCGTCCCCGACGAGCACGGTGGCGTCCGTCCCGGCGAGTTTGGCGCGGGCGCGCTCGGCCATCCGCGGCGACCGGTCGATGCCCGTCACCCGGTGGCCCTGCTCGGCCGCGAGGCGGGCCAGGCTGCCCGTGCCGCAGCCGAGGTCGAGCACATCGCAGGGCCGCGCGGGCAGCCAGTCCCGCAGCCGCCCGGCCCACGCCTCGCGTACGGCCGGATCGCGCAGCCCGTGGTCGGGCTCGTCGTCGAAGCCGTCCGCGGCGGCGTCCCAGTAGTCGGCGGTTCCGTTGCCGGCGGTCGAACCCTCAGCGCACATGTGGCGATGGTGTCACCCGCCACCGACAACGCCCCGGGCACGACTCCACTCGGTAATGTTGTCGGCGACATATATCGTGCACGACATGGACGCCCTGTACGCCATCGAGGTCGAGCCCGAGATCAGGACCTGGCTCGAACTGCTACCCGGCAAGCTCTACCGCAAGGTGGAGGCCTACGCCGAGTTACTGGCCGAGCTGGGGCCACACACCCCGGTGCCCTATGCCCGCCCGCCGCAAGACCAGGACCCATGAGGAAGCCCAGATCAGTAGGACGGTGCTGGCGAAGAAGGAGTGCGAAGCCGAGCATGGCCCAGCACATTCAGAGTTCATCCGCATGGAAGGAGACGAGTGATGGGGCACAGCCGCTGGAGGTTGGCGCGTGAACGCGAGCTGGCCGAGGGGCACCGGGAGACCGCCGAGGTCGAACAGGAGCGCCAAGAGCACCGGGTGTCCATGGCGCTGGCCAAGGTCGTCTACGACCGTCGCGTGGAACTCGGGCTTTCCCAGAGCGAGCTGGCCACCCGTACCGGACTGTCCCAGGCCAAGATTTCCCGGATCGAGGGGTCCGACACTGTTCCCACACTGCCTCTGCTCGCAAAGCTGGCCAAGGGGCTGAACGCCTCCCTGAACATCGCCATCGACGAGGACGACGCACAGGTGACGCTTACGGCTCACGAAGCGGCTTAAGGGTCACGACCCGCGAGAGGGACATCCAGGCCTGACGCGGATCTCCAGGGATGCTCAAGCACGTCTTGACGGCAGAAATGTTAGCGGTAACACTCGGCTGGTGGACACCGTCGACAATGTGGACAAGCACGTAGGCCAGAGTCCGGATCCCTCTCCACCCGACGCCGCGTCACCGCTGTTCAGCCGCGCCGCCGTGGTCGCGTCGTGCGTCGGCTTCATCCTCATCGGTGCGCTCCAGGCCCTCTACGGCCCGTCGATCCCCGCCTTCCGCGACACCTACGGACTGTCGCCCTCGGCCGCCGGGCTGGCCTTGAGCGCGCACTTCGTCGGCGGTGTCGCGGGCGTCCTCGGCTTCGACCGGCTCTTCGGCCGCATCGGCAACCGCACGATGCTCGGCTGCTCGTATCTGCTCATGGCGGGCGGCGCGGCCGGGTTCGCGCTCGCCCCCAACTGGCCGCTCGCCTTGGGGCTGGCACTGATCGCGGGGCTCGGCTTCGGCGGTATCGACTACGGGCTCAACCAGCTGTTCGCGGTCGGCTTCGGGCGGCGCGGCGCCGCCATGCTCAACATCCTCAACGCCCATTTCGGCATCGGCGCGATCCTCGGCCCGGCCCTCATCGGCCTGGTCGGGGCGGAGCACTACGCCGTGGTGTTCCTGGGTTTCGCCGTGCTCACGCTGCCGCTGACGCTGTGTCTGGCCGGGGTGCGGGACGAGGCCCCGGCGCACGGCGGCGGCGAGCCGGAGACAACCGGCACAGCCACCGGCACAGCCCGTAACCGCAGCCTCGCCACCGTCCTGGGCGCGTTCGTGCTGCTCTACGTCCTCCACGTCGGCGTCGAGGCCGGGGTCGGCGGCTGGGAGCCCACCCATCTGGAGACCGTCGGGTACGGCGCGACCGCCGCCGCCTCCGCGACCTCCGTGTACTGGCTGATGATGACCGTCGGCCGGTTCCTGGCCGCCCCGCTCGCGCTGCGCTGGTCCGCCCCGGCCATCATCGCGGTCAGCTGTGCGGGCATGACCGGCTGTCTGCTGCTCGCCACGATCCCGGCGCTGGCCCCGTACGCGTACGCGGGCGTCGGCCTGTTCATCGCGCCGGTCTTCCCGACCGGGCTGCCCTGGCTGGGCCGGGCGGCGCCGCGGGCCCGCCGGGCCGGGGCGCTGGTGATCGCCGCCTCGATGATCGGCGGGGTGGCCGCGGGGCCCGTGCTCGGCAAGGCGATCGAGCTGGCGGGCATCCGTGCCGTACCGCTCGTCCTGGGCGGTGTTTCGGCCGTCTGCCTGATCACCACCGTTTGGCTGATCCGCGCTACGTCCTCGTCCGTATCCCCTACGAACACCCTCCCCACCGCACCCGCTCCCGCCCGTGCGGTCGAAAGGACTTCGGCCCATGCCCGCCCTGACGCTCAGCGATGACGGCTTCCTGCTCCACGGCAAGCCCTTCCGGATTCTCTCCGGCGCCCTCCACTACTTCCGCACCCACCCCGACCAGTGGGCCGACCGGCTGCGCAAGGCCCGGCTGCTGGGGCTCAATACGGTCGAGACGTACGTCCCCTGGAACCTCCACCAGCCCACCCCGGACGGCCCGCTCGACCTCGACGGCCTGCTCGACCTCCCCCGCTTCCTGGAACTCGCCCGCGCCGAGGGGCTGTACGTCCTGCTGCGCCCCGGCCCGTACATCTGCGCCGAATGGGAGGGCGGCGGGCTGCCCTCCTGGCTGACCGCGGACCACCGGGTCCGGCAGCGCAGCAGCGATCCGCGGTTCACCGGCGCCGTGGACGCGTACCTCGATCTGCTGCTGCCGCCGCTCGCCCCCTACCTGGCGGAGTCCGGCGGTCCGGTCATCGCGGTCCAGGTGGAGAACGAGTACGGCGCCTACGGGGACGACACCGCCTACCTCGCCCATCTGGCCGACGCCCTGCGCAAGCGCGGCGTCGAGGAGCTGCTGTTCACCTGCGACCAGGCCGACACGGCGAAGCTGACCGCCGGAAGCCTGCCCGGGGTGCTCTCCACCGGCACCTTCGGCGGCCGCATCGGCGACTCGCTGGAGGCGCTGCGCGCCCACCAGGAGAGCGGGCCGCTGATGTGCGCGGAGTTCTGGATCGGCTGGTTCGACCACTGGGGCGAGCCGCACCATGTGCGGGCGGCGGACGACGCGGCCGCCGATCTGGACGCGCTGCTGTCGGTGGGGGCGTCGGTGAACATCTACATGTTCCACGGCGGCACCAACTTCGCCTTCACCAGCGGCGCGAACCACGATCACGCCTACGCGCCCGCCGTCACCTCCTACGACTACGACGCGGTGCTGACCGAGTGCGGCGACCCGGGCCCCAAGTACGCGGCGTTCCGCGAGGTCATCGCCCGCCACGCGGCCGTACCGGACGAACCGCTTCCGGAGCCGTCGCCCAAGCTGCCGCCCACCGAGGTCCAGCTGACCGCCTCGGCGAACGCCCTGGTCTGCGCCGAGTTCCTGTCTCCGGCGTTCCCGGCGTCCCCGGCGGAGCGCTTCACCGACCCGCCGACCATGGAGGCGCTCGGCCAGTCCAACGGCTTCGTCCTCTACGGCGCCGAACTGCCCGTCATCGGCGACCACGTGCTGCACTTCACGGGCGGGGTCGGCGACCGGGCGCAGGTGTTCGTGAACGGCGCCCCGGCCGGTGTCGTCGAGCGCGAGCGTCACGGGGACAGCATCCATGTGCGCAGCCCCGAATACGGCGCCCGGCTGGACGTCCTGGTCGAGAACATGGGCCGCGCCAACTACGGCGCCCGCATCGGCGACCCCAAGGGCATCACCGGCCCGGTCACCCTCGACGGTGAGCCGCTGGAGGGCTGGACCTGCCACCGTCTCCCCCTGGACCGGCTCCCCGAGCTCCCCTTCCGCACCACGGACACCCCCGTCGCGGGCCCGTCCTTCCACCGCGGCACGTTCACCGTGGAGACGCCCGCCGACGCGTATCTCGACCTGCCGGGCTGGACCAAGGGCCTGGCCTGGGTCAACGGCTTCAACCTGGGCCGCTACTGGTCGCGCGGCCCGCAGCGGCGACTGTACGTGCCGTGGCCGGTGCTGAAGGCGGGCGAGAACGAACTGACCCTGCTGGAACTACAGTCGGCGACGACCCGGGTGGCCCATCTCGTCGACGAACCGGACCTGGGCTGGACCGCGACGGACTGACCCGGGAGCCCCGGGTGCGAGCCGCACCCGGGGTAAGCGCCCGAGGTACGCACCCGGGGCACGCCCCCGGGTACGCGCCCGAGGTACGCACCTCCGAAAGGAAGCGAGACCGCATGGCGGAGCCATCCCGCACCCCCACCCGACGACGCCGCCCCACCACCGGCGGCGGTGTGGTGATGGCGGACGTCGCCCGGCTCGCCGGGGTCTCCGACCAGACCGTCTCCCGCGTCCTCAACGACCACCCCCGGGTACGCCCCGAGACCCGCGAACGCGTCCGCGCCGCCATGCGCGAGCTGGGCTACCGCCCCATGGCCAGCGCCCGCACCCTGGCCAGCGGCCGCAGCCGCACCCTCGGCGTGATCTCCTTCGACGCGGCCCGCTTCGGCCCGGCCGCCACGCTCGCCGGGATCAACGAGGCGGCCCAGGAGGCCGGTTACCTCGTCAGCACGATCGCCCTCACCGCCGCCGACCAGGCCGCCGTCACCGGCGCGGTGGACCGCCTGCTCGGCCAGGGCGCGGACGGCATCATCGCCATCGCGCCCCAGCGCTCGGTCGGCCAGGCCCTGGTCGAGGCGGATCACGGCATTCCGATGGTCACCCTGGACAAGAGCTTCGGCGCGCACATCCCGGTCGTCGCGGGCGACTCCGCCTCCGGCGCCCGTCAGGCCACCGCACACCTCCTCGGCCTCGGCCACCGCACCGTCCGCCACATCGCGGGCCCCACCGGCTGGATCGCCGCCGAGGCCCGCGTCGACGGCTGGCGCGCCGCGCTCACGGCCGCGGGTGCCGAGATCCACGAACCACTGCTCGGCGACTGGAGCGCCGACTCCGGCTACGAGCTGGGCCGCCGCATCGCCCGGCAGCCCGGCCTCACCGCGCTGTTCGTCTCCAACGACCAGATGGCCGTCGGCGTCCTGCGCGCCCTCCACGAGGCGGGCCGACAGGTCCCCGAGGACGTCAGCGTGGTCGGCTACGACGACATCCCCGAAGCCGCCCATCTACTCCCGCCGCTCACCACGATCCGCACCGACTTCACCGAGATCGGCCGGCGCTGTCTGACCCTGATGCTCGACCAGCTCGACCGCTCCCCGGAGCCCGATGTCCGCGTGACCATCCCCACCGAACTGGTCATCCGCCACAGCACGGCTGCCGCCCGCCCGTAGCTGCGCAGGTCAGCGGGTCAGGGGCACCACCTGGCCGAAGCGACGTTCTTGTAGTACACCGTGCCCGACAGGAGTTTGGCCGCCGGGCAGGCGGCCGCGTTCGCGGAGGGCGCTGGAACGATCAGTTAGGACTTCCGGCGCCAGGGCGGACCGTACGGGAGATACAGGAGGGCGAGCCCCACCAGCCCGTAGCCGGTGTACGCGGCGCCCCGCGCGAAGAGGTCGTCCTGCCGTGCGGCCTGCGCGTTCTTCCGCTGCTCGTACGTCGCGGTACCCGTCGGACGCTCACCGTCGTACAGCGCGCAGGTCTGGCCCCTGCGCATGGGCCCCGGGTGATCCTCGCCGTCCTCGCCCAGGATGATGCCCGGGCACGGGGCTCCGGAGGAGGCCGCCACACCTCCGAGCAGCGTGAACAGCCCCCATGCCACCGGCAGAAGGAACAACAGCGCTAACCCGCTACGGAACTTCACAGTCCCTCCAAGACGCCCCAGAGCAGGCGCTCAACGTAGCGGACGACGACAGCCAGGGCCCAGCCGGGCCGGGCGCACACACAGGTCACACGGTCACTCCACGAGGTAGTGGAAGCCCGGCTTGGGGTGCATGAGGAAGTCGTGGTGCGAGATGTTCCAGGCGTACGCGCCCGCCAGCGCGAAGGCGACGCGGTCCCCGGCGCGCAGCTCCGCGACCGGGATGCCGCGGGCCAGGACGTCCTTGGGGGTGCACAGCTGGCCGACCAGGGTGACGGGTTCCCGGTGGGCGGCGGGGCGGGGCCAGTCCCGGTCCCAGCGGGAAGTGGGGAGCACCTGGAAGGGGTGGTCGTGCTGTTTGGCGGCCGGGGTGCGCAGGTGGTGGGTGCCGCCGCGGAGCACCGCGAACGCCTCGCCGCGGCTGTGCTTGAGGTCCAGCACCTCCGTGACGTACCAGCCGCAGTAGGCGGTCAGCGCCCGGCCCGGCTCGATGCGCAGGGTCAGGCCGGGGTTCCGGTCGGCGATGTCGGCCAGGCCCGCGCCGTACGCCTTCCAGTCGAAGCGGGTGTCGGGGCGGCTGTAGTCCACGCCCATGCCGCCGCCCACGTTGACCTCGGTCAGGCCCAGGCCGTGACGCTCGGACAGCTCGCGCGTCCACGCGGCGATCCGCGCGGCCACGGCGGTCTGGGCCGGGGCGTCGAGGCCGCTCGCGAGGTGGGCGTGGATGCCGCGCAGGCGGAGGGGGCCGTCCGGGGTGAACAGCGGCAGGCAGTGCTCGACCCGGTCGGGGTCGAGGCCGAAGGGGCTGGGGCGGCCGCCCATGGCGAGCGCCGCGCCGCCCAGCGCCTCGTCGGTCAGGGGGAGGTTGACGCGGAGCAGGACGTCCACGGGGTGGTCGGCGAGCTGTGCGAGACAGCGCAGCTCGTGCTCGCTCTCCACGTGGAACCGTTCCACCCCCAGCTCCAGCGCCCGCCGCAGCTCCGTCTCCGTCTTGCCCGGTCCGCCGAAGGCGAGCGGCCGTTCGGGGACGGCCTCACGGACATGCGCCAGCTCGCCGCCCGAGGCGACCTCGTAGCCGGTGATGTGCGGGGCGAGCGCGCGCAGGATCTGCGGTGCCGGGTTGGCCTTCGCCGCGTAGTACAGCTCGACGTGCCGAGGAAGCGCGGCCCGGATCTCCTGGGCGTGGGCGTCGAGGGCGGTGAGGTCGTAGACGTACGCGGGGAGGCCGTCCCCGGTGAGCGTCTCGGCGAGCGCGGCGGCCGGTGCGGTCAGCGGCTGGGTGTTCAACGAGATATTCGACGAGGTGTTCAACGAGGTATGCGACGAGGTGTTCAACGGGCGCTCCCGGGGGCGATGACGCGGGCCGCCTCGGACAGCAGGTCGGAGGCGAGCGGGCTGACGATACGGACGTAACCGGCGTCGCGGTCGGCCTTGCGGCCCCAGCGGGTCAGCAGGTTGGCCTTGGCGGGCAGCGGCACGCCCGCCACCAGGGCGCGCAGCTCGGGCGGGTCGTCGTGGGCGGCGGCGCGTGTCCACAGGACGCGGCGGACCGCCGACCACAGCTCGGGCTCCAGGCGCGGGTGGCGGTCGGCGAGGGCGGCGACCATCTCGGCGAGGTGGTTGACCAGCAGGCAGTACACCACCCGGTCCCAGCCGCGCTCGCCCCCGTACGTCATGGGGCGGGCCACCGCCTCGGGCAGCGCCGCGAGCGCGGCGGCGTGGCGGCCGGACACCAGCTTGGTGCCCTCCAAGTCGCGGAAGAGCACCTGGCGCGGGGTGCCGGTGGCGTCCACGCCGATGACCACGTTCTGGAGGTGGGGTTCGAGGACCACGCCGTGGTCGAAGTAGGCGGCCAGGACGGGCGGTACGAGAAGGCCGAGATACGCCTCCCACCAGGCGAGCGCGTGATCGGGCCCGGTGCCGCCGAGCAGGTGGGAGACCTGGGCGCCGCTGGTCGGGTACTCGTCGGCGACGGCCGCCGCCAGCAGCCCGGTGAGCCCCGGCCGCAGCCGGGCGGCCAGCCCCTCGCGGACGATCACGCCGAAGCCCTCGGACAGATGGCGGTCGGCGAGGTCGAGCGTGCGGTAGCCGGGTTCGCGCAGCAGGTCGGCGCCGGGGAAGCGGGCGGCGAGGTCGGCGGCGACGGGCTCCAGCAGCCGGGTGAGGGCGACGGCGCCGGACAGCTCGTAGTCGGCGTTCTTGCGGAGGCAGTTGGTGATGCGCACATTCAGGCTGAACTTGAGGAAGTCCCGGCCGTCGTAGAGCGTGCGGACCGAGGCGGTCGGCGCGAAATCCGGCCCGCCGGGCCCCAGGTCGAGGATGTCGCAGCGGTCGAGCGCCGCCCGCAGCACCCGGTGCTCGCGGAGCATGGCGTACTGCCAGGGGTGGGCGGGGAGCAGCTGGTAGCCGTCGGGGACCGGCCGCTGGCGGTCCAGCGGCGCGAGCGCCCCGGCGTACGCCGTCTCCTCACGTACGTACTCCCGGCGCACGGCGAGGTGGTGCAGCGGGAAACGGGCACCGGCCTCCGGCGCGAACAGCGACCAGGAGGCGGGGCTTCCGGTGCGGGCCTTGGGGGTGGGGTGGAAGCGGTGGCCGAAGAAGAGGGACTGTTCGGAGGCCAGATAGGGGTCCGGCGCCGGGTTCCCCGCGGCCTTCTCCCGCTCCTCCAGGGCAGCCGTCATGCCCGCGTGGCTGGAGGCGACCTGTGCGAGGAACTCGTCGTTGCGGACCCCCGTGCGCAGCTGGAGTTCCCGCTGGATGCGCTCGGCCAGGCCGCGCCAGGAGACCTCCGCCCAGCTGCCGTCGCGCTGCTCGCTGACCGGTCCGGTGAACCGGTGCGCGCCGATCAGCGACGTACGGCGCAGCCCCACCCCCAGCAGCACCCCGCTGCGGGGCAGCCGCAGCCGCAACCGGCCGTCGGCCACGACGGTCTGGTGTTCCGGGCCCGACACCTCGCGCAGCAGACAGTTGAGCAGGGTGTGGGCGGTCGCGTGGTCGGCGGAGACCGGCGCCGTGGCGGGCGGTACCGGCGAGGCCGACGAGACGGCCGAGGAGGGCGAGGAGGTCGTAGGCATGGAGCGGCTCCAGCGGGTGCGGAGAGGAGAAATGTGGAGGGATAAGAGGGAGAGGGAGGTCGCGGCCGTCATCTGCCGCGCCCTCGCAGAAGGTAGTTGGGCCCGGTCACGTAGTGCTTGTTGACGTCGGCGGCGCCCGACCGGTCCTTGGTGAAGAGCGTGCCCGCGGTCACCATCGCCTTGACCGGCAGCCGGTCCGCGTCCAGCACCCGGGCGCGCAGCACGGCGGCGGCCCTCCCGGGGTACGCCGCGCCGAGCCGGCCTGTGGCCTCGGTAAGCCGGTCGCGCAGCTGCCGCAGCAGGACGTCCAGGGGCGCGCGGCCGAGGGCGGCCAGTTCGAAGGCGAGCGCGGCGGCGCACAGATGGACGGTGATGGTGGTGAACACGTCCGCCACCGGGCCGTCGCCGCCCGTCAGGATGCGGCGGTCGTCGAAGCCGCACAGATCGGCGGCGTCGGCCCCGCCGATCATCGCGGCGAGCCGGATGGCGTGGACGCGCGGCCCGTCGTGGTCCTTGATGAGCAGCCGCAGCCGTGGGGTGGCCGGGCCGCCGGTGTCGTCGAAGACGAGGGAGGTGTTCTGCTGATGCGACTCCAGGGCGATGCCGTAGGCGAAGAGGGTGGTGTGGAAGTCGAAGAGGAGGGTGAGGTACGCGTCGAACAGGGCGAGCACGTCCCCGCCGTAGTGACGCTCGGCGAGCGCGTCCACCACGAGCGTGTCGTCCGGGGTACCGCCGTCCGAGGCATCTGGGGTACGGGCCAGCAGCCCGGCCAACGGCACGACCTGGGCATTCTCCAGACCCGGCGGATAGCGGCGGACGAGTGTGGCCAGCAGCTCGTGCCCGGCGTGGAGATGGGTGGTCTCGTCGGCCATCAGCACGGTGTCCGCGAACCGGGGCTCGCGCGCGATCACCTCCTCCACCAGGCGCTGCGCCACCTCGCCGTCGACGAGCGTGCCCGGCTTGACGGTCCGCCGGTTGCGCACCCCCAGGGTGGCGGTGGTGAGCGGCAGCTTGAGGTGGGTGAGCGGATCGTCGGTGACGGCGACGGTCCGCATCGACAGCGTGGGCCGCACCTCCAGCCACGGCCGCTCGGCGAGGTGCGCCCGTGGCCGGAGCCCGGTCGCGTCGAGGGCGGCGGTGAGGGGGCGGCCGACGGTCAGCGGATGGACGGGGAACGCGAGATGGTCGGCGTCGAGCCGCGCGGGCAGCCCCAGCTCCCCGGGTTTCGGCCACCACGCGGGCAGCCGCCCCGGATCGCCGCCGACCGCCTCGCGCGGCAGGGCGAGCCAGCGCAGCGCGAAGCGGGGCGCGAACTCGGGCGCGTGGGCGCGCAGGGCGTCCTCGCCGAACACCGACCGGGCGCGGCTGGTCGGGTAGACGGGATGGTCCCGGAAGGCGGCCAGCGTGTCGTACGCGACGCCCCCGCCCATCCCGGCCCACCGCCCGGCCTGCCCGTACCGCACGGCCAGCCCCCGGACGACGCCGGGCCGGATACGGGCGTGCAACCGCGCGGCGTCCAGCGCCCGGTGGCACTCCCCCACGAAGACGTCGTACAGCTCCCGGTCCTCGACCGCCACGGCCCCCCGCAACCCCCCGAGCACGGCGTCAAGCCCCCTGGCGAGGACGGCCGGAACCCCGTCGCCGGGCCTCGCGTGCGCCCCGGCACGGGCAGGTCCGGGGCCGCCATCGGCGCGGTCCGGGCGCGGCCCGACACGGTGCGCCCGCACGGGCTCGCCAGGCTGCCCGGCGCGGGCAGGCTCGGCGCCGGGGCTCCTGCCCCCGGGCTGCGTCGCGTGGCCCACTTCCGTACCGCCCGACCCGGATTCGGCGACGGCACGGTGCGGCCCGCCGGAACCCGTCACGACGGATTGCGGCGCGGCGCCGCCCTCGCCGGTAGTGCGGTCCGAGCCCGGCTCGGCACGGGCGGGTCCGGGTCCGGGAGCCCCCGCCGGGGTCGGCGTCTCGTACTCCAGGTGGGGCGGGCGGCGGGCGCGGATCTCGCACTGGAAGCCTTCCGGTTCCACCGGCAGCAGCACGTTTCCGCCCTCCCTCAGCGCGATGCGCAGCCAGTCGCCGTCGGTGCGGCGCACGGTGCGGGCGCGGCGGCGCAGCCGGTACGCGTCCTCCCGGAGCAGGGTGTCGAGCACCCGGCCGAGGAGTTCCTCCTCGGCCTCCTCCCCTTCCGCACGGCTCATGACGCGATCTCCCATCGGTGGGACGCCAGGAACTCCGTCACGGCCGCGTCGATCCGCCGCTGGTCGGTGCCGGTCGCGCGCAGGACGCCGAGGAAGTCGCGGTTGGTGCGGTAGAGGGGGTGGTCCTCGCCGATGTCGCGCAGCGGGCGGTAGTCGAGCCGTATGCCGCCGCGTTCGGTCACGCTCGCCGCCGGGGCGGCGACGAGGCGGCCGGGGCGGTCGGCCATGACGTACTCCATGCGGACCCGGCCGTCCGTGCGGGCGCCGAGGTCGGCCGGGAGGGGTTCGCCGAGGTGGGTGCGGAGGATGTGCTCGAAGAGCGGGATGCCGAGGAGTTCGGCCAGCACCAAGTCGCACTGGTCGCCGATGGCACGGTAGTTGACCTCGATGAGGCGGGCCCGGTCGCCCTGGACGACGTATTCGGTGTGGCAAGCGCCGAATCCTACTCCCAGGGCCCGGAGCTGGGACAGCACCTGCTCGGTGTGGGGCTGCGGAGGCGGGTGGGGCAGAAGGTGCAGCCGTTCCTCGATGAAGTGCGGGAATGGGGAGATGTCGGTGCGGAAGGCGCCGAGGACGTGGAGGGTGTGACCGTCGCCGAGGGTTTCGAGGGTGCGCAGCTCGCCGTCCAGGTACTCCTCGATCACCAGCGCCGCGTCGGGCCGGTGGGCGCGTATGCCGTGGCAGCTGCGGACGAGTTCGGCGGCGTCGGCGACGAGGACGACGTCCTCGCTGGCCACGCCTTCGCGCGGCTTGACGACGCAGGGGAAGGGCGCGTCGAGGGCCGCGAGGGTGGACGGGTCGTCGCCGGTGCCGAGTTCGGCGGACCAGATCGTGTCGGCACCGGCCACGGCGAGGGCGCGGCGCAGCTCGGCCTTGTTCTTGGTGCGCAGCGCCGCGCGCCAGTCCTTGCCGGGGAGGCCGAAGTACGCGGCGGCGAGGGCGGCCTGGGTCTGGAGGTGGTCGCTGTTGGTGAAGACGGCCCGGGGCGGTCGGCCGCCGTCCGGGGCGGCGGCGATCCGGCTGATGACCTCGCGGAAGTCCCGTACGTCGCAGGCGGCGACGTCGAGCGCGGCGGGAAGCCGTCCGCCGTGGGCCGCGTGACGGGCGTACGCGCGCTCGTGCGCCTCGGGCTGGTCGGTGAGGAGGGTGACGGCGAGGCCGAGGCGGGCTGCGGCGGGGAGGAACCCTTCGGTGACGGAGTCGGTGGGGTTGAGGGCGAGAAGGTGGATTCGCGCGGGGTGGGGAGGGACAGGGGCAGGGGTGGAGGACGGCCGAGGCGCCGTGTCGAGATCATTCTCGTTCACGAGCCGAGATTAGGTTAGGCATGCCTAAGACTGCCAATTCGGCTGGCCGCTACGCCCGTTTGGCCCTGTTACGACGTCAACTCGGCAGCCCGATACGGCGATGCCGGGCCCGGCGGGCGGCGAGCCGCTCGGCGGAGTCCTGGGCCCGGAGGGCGGCGAGTTCGGCGCCGAGGATACGCCCGAGGCGCCCGAGGAAGCCCTCGCCCTCCTCCCCGTCCTCCCCATCCTCCTCTACGACCTGATCGACGATGCCGCTGGCCAGGAGGTCGGCGGAGCGCACCCCTTGCCGGTCGGCGACCTCGTACGCCCGCTCCGTGGTCCGGTGGAGGATGGCCGACGCGCCCTCCGGCGGCAGCGGCGACAGCCAGGCGTGCCGCGCCGCGACGACCCGGTCGGCGGGCAACAGCGCGAGCGCGGCCCCGCCCGCGCCCTGGCCGAGCAGCAGACACAGGGTGGGCGCGGGCAGCGTCACCATGTCGGCGAGGCACCGGGCGATCTCCCCCGCCAGCCCGCCCTCCTCGGCCTCCCGGCTGAGCGCCGCCCCGGCGGTGTCGATGACGGTGAGCAACGGCAGCCCCAGCTCGGCCGCGATGTGCATCCCGCGCCGCGCGGTACGCAGCCCGGCGGGCCCCAGCGGCTGGCCCTCGGCCGACGCGCGCTCGCCACCCCGCCGCCCGCTCCGGTTGTGCCCGAGCACCACGCAGGGCACCCCGCCGACCCGCGCGAGGGCGAGCAGCAGCCCGGGATCGTGCTCCCCGGCGCCGGTCCCGCTGAGCGGACTCACGTCCTCCGCCGCAACCCGCAACAGATCCCGCACCCCGGGCCGATCCCCCCGCCGCGAGGCCCGAATCGACTCCTCGGCCGAGGGCCCCACCGCCGTAGCCCCCGCCACCGCACCGGAAGACGGCGTCCGCGCCCCACCACCCGGTACGACGTCACCCGCCGAAGCCGCCGAAGCCTCCGCAGACCCGGCAGCCGACCCGTCCGACGCGCCACGCTCAGGCCTCGCCCCGGTCGACGGCGAGCCAGGCCCGGCCTCCGCAGACCCGACAGGCACACGGCCACCCGAGGCACCCCCGCCCCCGGTCCCGGCAGCGGGCGCGGACGGCCCGGACCCCGCCCCGCTCGACGGCGAGGCAGGCCCGGCGGGCCCGGCAGCGGACGCGGGCGTCCCATCGCTCTGCCCCGCAGGAGGCACACCCGAAGCCCCGGCGGCCGGGGCATCCGGCGCTCCGGACGCGGGCGGCGGCGCGGGCCGTCCCGCACCCGGGGCCACCCCGCCCGGTACCGCCGCAGACTCGGACGGCTCGGCGCCTGGCCGGAAATCGGCCCCGTCGGAGGGCCCGGCTCCGCCGGAAAGGGCGGTCGGTGGTGGGGATTCGTCGCCGCACAGGACCCGCAGCACCCGCGCCGCGACCTCCGCGAGGCGGCTCGTCGGGAGCACCGCGTCGATCAGGCCGTGGTTCATCAGGTTCTCGGCGACCTGTACGCCCGCCGGGAACTCCTCGCCGTACAGGGCCTCGTGCACCCGCGGGCCCATGAAGCCGATGAGGGCGCCCGGCTCGGCGGCGGTGACGTGGCCAAGGGAACCCCAGGAGGCGAGGACGCCGCCGGTGGTGGGGTGGCGCACATGCACCAGGTACGGCAGGCCCGCGGCCTTGTGGTCGGTTATCGCCGCCGCCACCTTCACCATCTGCAGGAAGGCGACGGTGCCCTCCTGCATCCGGGTCCCGCCGGACGCCGGGGCGGCCAGCAGCGGGAGCCGTTCCGCCGTGGCGCGCTCGACGGCGCGCACCAGCCGCTCCCCCGCCACGACCCCGATCGAACCGGCGAGGAAGCGGAATTCGCAGGCCACATAGGCGACCCGGCGCCCCTCGACGCGCCCCTCCCCCGTGATCACCGACTCGTCGAGCCCGGTGCGCTCGCGGGCCCGCTCCAGGTCGGCCCGGTAGTCGGGGTCGGTCGTGGTGATCTCGACCGGCTGGTCCCAGCCGCGTCGGCTGCCGGGGTCGAGGAAGGTCTCGACCAGGTCGAGGGCGGACTTACGGGCGTTACGGGCACCCGCGCGGGGATCAGTTCCGGTCATGCCTGACACCTTCCACGCACACCGCACCGCTCAACCACCTGACGGCACCCCGGAACCGAGCGCTCCGGTATCGCCCCGGCCCCGGCCCCGGTCGACGATCACAGCTCGGGCCCGCTCAGGCCTCGTCGTCGGCCAGCGCGGCGTCGAGCGCCGCCGTCAGCCGCTGCACCCGGGACCGCAGATCGACCAGCTCCTCCCGGTCCAGACCGCTCGCCCGGATCACCTTCAGGGGCACTCCCCGGGCGCGCTCCTTGAGCGCTTCGCCCTCCGCCGTCAGCCGGACCGTCACCGAGCGCTCGTCGTGCGCGCTGCGCTCGCGTTCGACGAGCCCGGCCGACTGCATCCGCTTGAGCAGCGGCGACAGCGTGCCCGAGTCGAGCCGCAGGAACTCGCCCAGCTGCTTGACCGGCATCTCCCCGTGCTCCCACAGCACCAGCAGCGCCAGGTACTGCGGATACGTCAGCTCCGTGTCGTGCAGCACCCGTCGGTAGATGCCGCCGAAAGCGCGCGAGGCGGCGTGCAGGGCGAAGCAGAGCTGCAGATCGAGCCGGAGCGGATCGTCCGCCGTGGCGGCCCCGCTCTGCGCGGGAAGCGGGTCGGGCTGAGATGACATATGACCAGCGTACCTCTTAGTTGTGTGCAATTTAATTGTGTGCTCTACTCATCCCACCGCCGGACCGCCGGACTCCCCGGCTACCGGGACTCGAAAGGGATTGGTCTTCATGGACGCGCTCTACACCGCGGTGGCCACGGCGAACGGCCGCGACGGCCGCGCCGTCAGCTCCGACGGCCGGCTCGACCTGCCCCTCGCCATGCCGCCCGCCCTCGGCGGCGACGGCCAGGGCACCAACCCGGAGCAGCTGTTCGCCGCGGGCTACGCCGCCTGCTTCGCGAGCGCGCTCGGCCTCGTCGGCAGCCAGGCCAAGGTGGACACCAAGGACATCTCCGTCACCGCCGAGGTCGGCATCGGCAAGGACGAGTCGGACGGCGGCTTCGCCCTCAAGGTGACGCTCCGCGTCGAGCTGCCCGGCGACCTGGAGAACGAGACCGGCCGCAAGCTGGTCGAGCAGGCGCACCAGGTGTGCCCGTACTCGAAGGCGACGAAGGGCAACGTCGAGGTCGAGCTGATCGCCGAATAAGCGGCGCGGACCATTCCGCGACTACGGCCCAGGCGAACCGCCGATCGGCACCGCCTGGGCCGCGCTCCACGACGAAGGCTGCGATTCGGCCCCGCGTCAGTCGTCCGACGCGCAGGTCGTGGGGGTGGCGCGCGCGGGGTCGAGGGCGTTGGCGGCTTCGTGGAAGGCGAGCCGGTCGGTCATCGCGATGGTCAGATGCTCGGACAGGTCGGAGGCGCACAGGTCTTGGAGCACGACGTTCTTGACGTCCGGGCCGGTCAGGAACTGGCTGCGGTACGGCGTGACCACCTCGTCGTACCGGGTGGAGATGACGGTGTACCGGACGCCGGGAACGGTGTCGCCGCCCGCGTTGAGCCGGTTCAGCAGGTCCGACCCGGCCACCTGGTCCCTCAGCCCCGGGGCCGCCCTGGCGATGGCCCCGTCGAGACCGGGGAAGAGGTCCAGCAGCTTCGTCAGCCCGGACAGGGTCGTGCCGTGGTTGGACGGGGCGAGGCCGACCAGGGCGTTCACCTTCGCCGCGCCGCCGAGGAACTTGAGGTAGTAGCGGGGCATCATCCCGCCCTGGGAGTGGCCGACCAGATCGACCTTCGAGGTGCCGGTGGCGGCGAGCACCCGGTCGACATACGACGACAGCTGCCCGGCGGACCGGTCGACGGGGCCGAGCCCGTGGAAGAGGGGCACACCCGGGAGCTGGCCGTAGTCGAGGGAGAAGACGCAGTAGCCGCGGTCGACCAGGTAGGGGGCGAAAGCGAGCCAGTTGTCGACGGAGTTGCCGAGGGTGCCGTGGACGAGGACGACGGGGCGGGGGTGCTGGGCGGAGGGCTTGCAGGAGTAGTCGTTCCAGCCGCTGCTGGTGATCTGCGACGACTGGGCGGCCGCGGCGGCGGGGGCCGCGGTGACCGCCGCGGCCGCCAGGGCCAGGGCGGGCAGTAAGGTACGGATATGCCTCCAGGGCAGCATCACATGAACTCCTCGCGGTGGGGAGGTAGTCGCACTGACGGTGCACCCTGTGACCCGGATCACAAATGCGTGGCGCGGGGATCAAATTACGCGTGAGTAGCAAAGAGTTCCAGCCATACGCCGGTGAAAAAGCGTTCACGCAACTCTCACGCGACGTCCAGGTCTTACGCGACGGCCAGCCCTGACGACGACCAGCCCTTACGACGGCCAGGCCTGACGACGGCCAGGTCCTACGCGACGTCCAGGAACCCGGCGGGCCGGACCGCGGACACGCCGAAGCGGGCCCGCGCCCGGTCGGCGGCGGCCTCCACCCGGCGGGACGTGTCGTCCCCGGCGTCGAAGGACAGCTGATGAGCGGCGAGTTCGGCGCCCATCAGCCCCTCGGCCCGCAGCGCGACGGACCGCACCCGGGCCCGCTGCAGCCCGAGCGCGTCATGCAGCGCGTACGCGGCGGCGGTCAGCACCGGGGTGTGGGCGGTCGGCTCGGCCAAGGTCCGGGAACGGGTCGTCGAGGAGCGGTCGGCGTACCGGACGGTGAGGCTGAGCCGGGACGCGATCTGCCCGCTCGTCCGCAGTCGGATGCCGAGCCCGTCGGCGAGCGTCAGCAGCGCCCGGCGCCGCCGGACCGGGTCCAGCTCATCGCGGTCGAAGCGGTGTTCGGCGCCCACGGCGCGGGCGGGGGCGTTCGGGGTGACGGGCGCGGGATCGATGCCGTGCGCCCAGGCGTGCACCCGGCGCGCGGTCGCCGCACCGAGAATCCGCTGCAGCGTGGCCGGGGGCGCGGCGGCGATCCGCTCGGTGCTGTCGAGCCCGTACGCACACAGGGCCCTGGCGGTCGCGGCACCCACGCCGGGCAGGGCGATGGGCGGCTTACGGGCCAGGAACCCGGCGACGGCACCGGGGTCGCCGGGGACGGTACGGACCGTGCCGGGCGTGTTCGGCGGGGTGTCGTGGGCGGCCATGCGGGCGAGCATGGGGTTGGCGGCGACGCCCACGGTGCAGTCGACGCCGTACCGGGCCAGCGCCCGCACCCGCACGATCTCCGCGAGCCCCGCCGCGTCCCGCCCGAAGTACCGCAGCGCGCCCCGGACATCGGCGAGCGCGGCATCGGGCGGCAACGCCTCCACGACGGGCGTCACCTCGCCGAGCAGCGCGAGCAGCTCCTGATAGACGTCCTCGGCGAGCACGGCATCGGCCTGGAACCGCACATACAGCACATGGGGGTTTTCGGTCGTCATCCCGCGCTCCCCGGGCTCGCGTGCCACAGTTTGCGGCCGGTGGCGGACTGGTCGCCCGCGGGCTGGAGGTCGGCCCAGGGGTGCATGGCGTAGCCGGTGGAAAGCTGGATGCGGCGGCCGGAATCGGCACCGGCACCATCCGCGTCCGGGCCCGCGCCCGCGAGTTCGGCGGCGACCGCCTCCAGGCCGCCTTCGCCGCGCAGCCGGGCCAGTTCGGCGAGGTTCCAGACGGCCGACCCGACGACGCTGAGGCTGCGCGGGCCGCGGCGCTGGACGACGCCGCGCACCAGCAGCAGCCAGGAGTGGAAGACGGTGTGCGCGCAGGCGGCGTGGCTGTCGTCGAAGAAGGCGCAGTCGACCAGGCCCGTACCGTCGTCCAGGGTGGTGAAGATGACCCGGCGGCCGGAGCGGATCGGCGGGGTCTGGGTGGCGGCCTTGGCGCCCGCGACGAGCACCGTCTCCCCGTGCCGGGCCGACCGCAGCCGCTTGGCGGGCATCGCGCCCAGCTCGTCCAGGAAGGCTCGGTGGTCGGCCATCAGATGGCGGGAGACGTCCATGCCGAGGATGCCCAGCTCGGCGCCGAGGCGTTCGCCGTCGTCGAGGTCGGGCAGCCCGGCGGGGGCGGGCGGACCGGTTTCGGCCAGCGGCAGCTGACCCTCGTCGTGGGTACCGCCGCGCTGCCGGTGCAGTTCGGCGATGTGCAGCAGCAGATCGCGGCGGCCCGCGCCGAACGCGTCCAACGCCCCGACCTGGGCCAGCCGTTCGGCGACGGGCCGTCCGGGGTGGGCGCGCAGCCACAGGTCCTGGAGCGAGGAGTAGGGCTGCCCGGCGGCGATCCGCCGCGTCTCGGCCTCGCTGATGCCGTGGACGTCGCTCAGCGCCAGCC
Source organism: Streptomyces sp. NPDC005962 (assembly GCF_040629205.1). Lineage (NCBI taxonomy): Bacteria > Bacillati > Actinomycetota > Actinomycetes > Kitasatosporales > Streptomycetaceae > Streptomyces > Streptomyces sp. NPDC005962. The sequence continues at coordinate 113,297 of NZ_JBEXVE010000020.1, forward strand.
GGACGCCCACATCGCCGCCACCGGACACCAGTTCGATTCGGTAGTCGGCACCCGAGCGGTTCACATCGAGCGGAAGGATCGGCACACCCCGCCGCCGCGCGTCCGCCAGCAGCAGCCGCTTCGGGTACATCCCGGGGTCGTGGGTGAGCAGTCCCGCGTAGAAGGCCGCCGGATGGTGCGCCTTGAGCCAGGCGGACTGGTACGTCGGGACCGCGAAGGCGACCGCGTGCGCCTTGCAGAAACCGTACGAACCGAACGCCTCGACGATCTCCCAGGTACGGCTCAGCACCTCCGCCGTGTACCCCCGCCGGCCCGCCTCGGCGTGGAACCAGGCCCGCACCCGGCCCTGCCGTTCGGGGTCGGACAGGGCGCGGCGCGCCTCGTCGGCGAGGTCCCGTTCACATCCGGTCATGATCGACAGGATTTTGATGATCTGCTCGTGGAAGACGACGACCCCATGGGTCTCGCGCAGCGCGTCCTCCAGGTCCGGATGCGGATAGCGGGCGGGGCGGCGGCCGTGCCGGGCCTCGATGAAGGGGCGCACCATGTCGGCGGCGACCGGGCCCGGCCGGAAGAGCGATATGTCGACCACGAGGTCGTGGAAGGAGTCGGGCTGGAGCCGCCCGAGGAGATCGCGCTGACCGGGCGACTCGATCTGGAAGCAGCCGAGCGTCTCGGTGGAGCGGATCAGGTCGTAGGTCGCCGGGTCACCGGGCCGGACCTGCGCGGTGTCGTCGATGTCCACGGTCTTACCCGTCGCCCGCCGGATCTCGGCGACCGCGTGCGCCATCGCGGACTGCATCCGCACACCGAGGACGTCGAGCTTGAGCAGCCCCAGCTCCTCGACGTCGTCCTTGTCGAACTGCGACATGGGGAAGCCCTCGCCACTGGTCGGCACGATGGGGGTACGGGCCCGCAGCCCGGCGTCCGAGAGCAGGACCCCGCAGGGGTGCATGGCGATGCCGCGCGGCAGGCCGTCGAGCGCCTCGACCAGCTCCCAGAGCTTGCCGAAACGTTCCTGCTCTGCCGCTACCTCTTTCAGCTCGGGCAGTTCGGCGAGCGCCGCCCGCGCGTCGCGGGCGCGGATGTGCGGGAAGGACTTGGCGAGCCGGTCAACCTCGGCCGGGTCCATGCCGAGGGCCGTGCCCACGTCCCGTACGGCGTGCCGCACCCGGTAGGTCTCGGGCATCGAGACGGTCGCGACCCGCTCCGCCCCGAAGCGGTCGAAGATCGCGCGGTAGACGTCGAGGCGGCGCGCGGACTCCACGTCGATGTCGATGTCGGGCAGCGCGGCCCGCCGCACCGACAGGAAGCGCTCCATCAGCAGATCGCAGGCCACGGGGTCGGCGTGGGCGATGCCGAGCAGATGGTTGACGAACGAGCCCGCGCCGGAGCCCCGGGCGGCCACCCGCACCCCGAGCTCCCGGGTGTCGTCCACGACCCGGGCGACGGTGAGGAAGTACGAGGCGTAGCCGAGCCGTTCGATGGTGCGCAGCTCGTCCTCGAGGCGCTCCCAGCGCACCCGGTCGCGGTCGTAGCCCCGCAGCACCATGGCGGCGGCGCAGCGCGACCGCAGCACCCGCTCCGCGCTCCGCCGCCCCGCCCCGACCAGGCGCGGTTCGGGGAAGTGGACGGTGCCGAGGCCGATGTGGTCCTCGGGGTCGACCAGGCAGGCGGCGGCGGTGCGCGCCGTCTCCTCCAGCAGCCGGTACGCGCCGTCCCGCCGCATGCCCGCCGCCTCCGCGATCCGCTCGGCGGCGCGCGCCATGTCGCGCGGGCCCTTGAGCCAGCGCTCACCGCTGTCGAGCGAGGCGGGGTCGCGCGGATCGATGGGGACGAGCCTGCGGGCGGAGTCCAGGACGTCGGCGACCGGGCCCTCGCCGGGGTCGGCGTAGCGGACGGCGTTGCTGAGGACGGCCCGGACGCCCTGGTCGGCGGCGAAGCCGACGGTACGGGCGGCCAGCCGCAGCGAGCCGGGCCCGGTGCCGTCGCGGCCGTGCCATACGGCCTCAAGACGCAGCGCGTCGCCGAACAGCTCGCGCCAGGGGACGAGTCGCCGGGCGGCCCGGTCGGGGCGTCCGGCGGCCAGGGCGCGGCCGACGTCGGAGTCCGGGCCGAGGAGCACGGTCACGGGGGCGAGCGCCCCGGGGGCGGCGGCCACCAGATCGCGCCAGTGCAGCAGGGGCGGCCCGTCGCCGCTCGTACGGGCGGAGCCGGGGTGGGCGAGCCCGGCGTGGGCGGCGGAGACCAGCCCGCACAGGACGGCCCAGCCGGGGGCGCCGTCCCGGGCGAGGAAGACCGCCCGGGGCGTGGACTCGTCGATGAACGCCCCACCGCGCACCGGCGTGCGCCGCCGGGCCGTGCGCCCCGGGTCCGGAAGTTCCGCCTGGACGGCCAGATCCACCCCGAAGAGTGGTCTGACCCCCGCGGCCTCACTCGCCCGGGCGAACCGCACCGCTCCGGCGAGGCTGTCGCGGTCGGTCAGCGCGATGGCGTCCATGCCCCGCTCGGCGGCGCGCGCCGCCAGCCGCTCCGGGTGCGCGGCGCCGTACCGCAGGGAGAACCCGGAGGCGGTGTGGAGATGCGTGAAGCCTGGCATCCGCACCTCCCGCTGCTCACACCCCCTGGCCGATCCTGCTCTGCTCGTCCTCCCCGGCCCCCACCTTAACCCCATTCTCGAACAAGCGTGCGAGTGACTCCGTACGACCACCGGACGCCCCTCGCGGCGCTTCCATATACACCATAAGCACGCAAACCCCCTCTTCATTCCGCGTGCCCGCGTGCCACATCCCGGGAAACCGGCCACCGGCGCACGTACTCTGACCACCATGACGGAGCCGACCCTGCTCGACCTGCTGCGGGAACAGCGCACCGGCGCGCTCGTCACCCTCAAGCGCGACGGCCGCCCCCAGCTGTCCAACGTCGCCTACAGCTACGACCCGGACGGGCACCTCATCCGCGTCTCGGTCACCGACGACCGCGCCAAGACCCGCAACCTGCGCCGCGATCCGCGCGCGAGCTTCTACGTCACCAGCGGCGACCGCTTCTCCTATCTGGTGGCCGAGGGCGACGCCGAGCTGACGCCGGTGACGACCGACCCCCATGACGCCACCGCCGACGAGCTGGTCGAGGTCTACCGCGCCATCCAGGGCGACCACCCGGACTGGGAGGAGTTCCGCGCCGCGATGGTGGCCGACCGGCGGCTGGTGGTGCGGCTGCGCGCCGACCGCGCGTACGGCTGGGGCCGCCACACCGGCCCGCTCAGCGGCGGGCTCGACTAGCCCTCCCGGCCACCCCGGAAGCCACCGGCTTCGTCCCGTTACGGTCGGCTTGCCCTGGCAGATTCTCGCTCTGGTGTCACTCGCACACCGGCACTTTCGACATGCCTCACATCTGAGCATTTCTGAATCGATTTGAGCGGTACTGAACTGCCGTTCGGCAACGTGGCGAGGCAACCGCACTCCCTCGGCCCGCACATCAGCCCACACCCGGTCGACACGCGGCGTTCCGCCGGGCCACACCTTGCACACGCGACAATGAGCCACCGAATGACTACTTGTAGCGACCGGAAGTGCTCGATCAACGTGCGTTCCCGACTCGCGGGGCGTAGAACTCCGTCCGGTATCTGCAACCACGAGCAAGGGAGTGTTCGATATGCGGAAGACGACAGGGGCGATCGGCGGCCTCGGCGCCGCGCTGGCCATGAGCGCCGCGCTCGGACTGGGGGCGAGCGGCACGGCACACGCCGAGTCCGCGACGACGAAGAGCCTGTATCCGCCCTCCGCGCTGGTCCTCAGCATCGGCTACGGGCCCGACGCGGCCTCGATGGCCGTACAGCGGGCGGTGACGGTGAGCTGTCAGCCCACCCCCACGGGTACCCACCCGGCGCCCGCCCGCGCCTGCGCCGAACTGCGCGCCGTGAACGGCGAGTTCTCCACCCTGACCGAGGCGACCGAGTCCGGCCGGGTGTGCACCAAGGAGTGGCGGCCGGTGACCGTCACCGCGGAGGGCATCTGGGACGGCCAGCGGGTGGCGTACGAGCACACCTTCGCCAACGACTGCCTCAAGAACGCGACCCTGACCCAGGTCTTCGAGTTCTGAGCGGCCGCGCACGCCGAGTGGGCTGAGCGAAGCGAAGGCCCCCGGACACCGTCCACGGGTGTCCGGGGGCCTTCGGGCCGTCAGCCGATCTCGGCGCCGTACGCCTTCAGCGCCTCCGGCACCGGCTGGAAGAACGTCTCGCCGCCCGAGGAGCAGTCGCCGCTGCCGCCGGAGGTCAGACCGAGCGCGGTGTCGCCCGCGAAGAGCGCGCCGCCGCTGTCGCCGGGCTCGGCGCAGACGTTGGTCTGGATCAGCCCGCTGACCGAGCCCTCCTGGTAGTTGACGGTCGCGTCGAGGCCGGTGACCTCGCCGTCGTGCACCTGGGTGGTGGAGCCGCTGCGGGTCACCTTCTGGCCGACGGTGGCGTCACCGGCCTTGGAGATGGCCTGGGTGCCGCCGCCGTAGAGGTTCACCTCGCTCGGGTGCGGGACGTCCTTGGTGTACTTGACCAGGCCGTAGTCGTTGCCGGGGAAGTCGCTGCCCTCGTTGGCGCCGATCTCGCCGCCGCCCTGCGAGTCGGACCAGCTCTTGATGGACTCGGTGCAGTGACCGGCGGTCAGGAAGTACGGCTCGCCGCCCTTGACCACGTTGAAGCCCAGCGAGCAGCGCCCGCCGCCGCCCCAGATGGCGTCGCCGCCCGCGAGGAAGGTGGAGAACTTACCGGCCGAGCGCTTCACCTCGACCTTGCTGCCCAGGCTCTTGGCGACCTTGTCGAGCGTGGCCATCCGGCTGCCCTTGACGCTGCTGTCCGCGGTGACGACGACCTTGTTGGCTCTGGGGTCCACCGACCACGAGGTGCCGGGAATGGTCGCCTTGTCCTTCAGGGTGGTACGCGCCTGCCCCAGCTGGGCCAGCGTGTGCTCGACCACCTTGACCTCGGCGCCCGCGTCGCGGACCCGCTCGGCGGCGGCCTTGTTCACCACGTTGACCACGAGCTTCTTGGCCTTGGTGTCGTAGTACGAACCGGCGGCGTCACCCTTGAGCGCCGAGGTGAGGCTGCCCGCGAGCTTGCCCGCGGCGTTCACCGACAGCGTGTGGGGCTGCGGCTCAACCGGGGCGGCGTTGGCGTTCTGCAGGGTGAGCGCGGCGGCGGCGAGAGCCACGACTCCGGTCCCGGCGATGGCGACCCGGCGCTTGGGTATGCGGCGGTGGTTCAACTCTCTGTCCTCCAGTGGGGGGTTGGGCCGTCGGCAGTGGGGTGCCCGGCCCGGAGGGCGTACGGCACGGGGCGCGCCTGCCCGAGCGGGAGCGCGTCCATGCCAAATTGCGCCGCCGAGTATTCCCAGCGGCGCCGGGGGCGCACAAGACCGTGTTCACATCATCTGCGTGAAATTTATGGAGCGTCGATCCTCATATCCGGACATGACGGTGCCCGCGCGCCTCTAACGGGCACACGGGCACGTACGCGCTCAACGGGCGCGGTTCACCGCTCCACGGAACGCTCCGACGCACGCTCCGACGCGCGTTCCGGTTCACGCTCCGGTTCGCGCTCGGTCAGGGTGGGGACCGCCGCGGCGGGCGGGATCTCCTCCTGCGCGGCGGGCGGGGAGGCCTGCCGCGCGGCGGACACCGGCTCCTTGGCGCCGGCGCCGTTCGCCCGGGCCGCCTCCGGGGTCTGCTGACCGCCCCTCTCCAGGAAGCGCAGCAGCTCCACCGGTATGGGCAGGACCAGCGTGGAGTTCTTCTCGGCGGCGACCGCCATCACCGTCTGCAGCAGCCGCAGCTGGAGGGCGGACGGGGTCTCGGCCATCTGCGCGGCGGCCTCGGCGAGCTTCTTCGACGCCTGCAGCTCCGCGTCCGCGTTGATCACCCGGGCCCGGCGCTCCCGGTCGGCCTCCGCCTGGCGGGCCATCGACCGCTTCATGGTCTCCGGCAGCGACACGTCCTTGATCTCGACGCGGTCGATATGGACGCCCCAGCCGATGGCCGGGCTGTCGATCATCAGCTCCAGCCCCTGGTTGAGCTTCTCCCGGTTGGAGAGCAGATCGTCCAGATCGCTCTTGCCGATGATCGAACGCAGCGAGGTCTGGGCCATCTGGGAGACCGCGAAGCGGTAGTCCTCGACCGCGACGATCGCCTCGGCCGGGTCCACGACCTTGAAGTACACGACCGCGTCGACCCGCACGGTCACATTGTCGCGGGTGATGCCCTCCTGGGCGGGCACGGGCATCGTCACGATCTGCATGTTCACCTTGCGGAGCCGGTCGAAGGCCGGAGCGATCATGGTGAAGCCGGGCCCCCGGACATCCTGACGGAGCCTGCCGAGCCGGAACACCACCCCCCGCTCGTACTGCTTGACCACGCGGGCCGCCGCCATGGCGCAGACGACACCTGCACAGGCCAGGATCACCACCACTGTCACGAGTGCACCGAGCATCACGGCCACCTGCCGTCCGTATCGCGAACGATGCCCCACCCGGGGTACCGATGTCCACGATAGTCCCGCTCCGTCCGACCCGGGAGGCCTGTGGATAACCCCCGCCGAGGGAAAGTGACTGCCGAATGCACGTCCGGGCCGGGGCGAGCTACTAGGGTGCGCGGGGTGAATGAACCTTCCCGTCTGTCGAGCACCTTCCGCCTCATCGTCACGGGGGGAGGCACTGGCGGCCACACCTATCCCGCTCTCACCTCGGTCCGGGCGTTGCAGGCCCGGCTGGCGGCCGAGGGCCGCGCGCTCGACGTCCTCTGGATCGGCACGTCTGACGGGCTGGAGGCCCGTGTCGCCCCGGCCGAGGGCATCGCCTTCACGACAGTCGCGACCGGCAAGATTCGCAGGTCCGCGAATCCACTCAGGATGATGTCACCGGCGAACGTCAAGGACATGGCGCGGGTGCCGCTCGGTGTCGCTCAGGCTCGCAAGATCGTGTCGGACTTCCGCCCGGACGTTGTCCTCGCGACCGGAGGGTACGTCGCCGTCCCGGCCGGGCTGGCGGCGCGGCTGTGCAAGCGTCCGCTGGTGCTGCATGAGCAGACCGTGCGGCTCGGGCTGGCGAACCGGAAGTTGGCCGGCTCGGCGGCGCGCATCGCCGTCTCCTCGGAGTCGACGCTCCCGCTCCTCCCGGAAGCCGTACGGTCCGTGGCCGTCGTCACCGGGAACCCCGTCCGCCCGGAAGTGCTGGCCGGCCACGCGGAGAAGGCGGTCGCCGCGCTCGGGTTGGCCGGCTTCGACCGGCGGCTCCCGACGCTCTACTTCACCGGCGGGGCCCAGGGCGCGCAGCAGATCAACAACGTCGTGCGGGACGCCCTCCCGTGGCTGCTGGAGCGCGCGAACGTGGTGCACCAGTGTGGGCCGGCGAACGTCGAGGCCTTGCGCGCGAGCGCGGCCGGGCTCCCGCCGCAGCTCGCCGGGCGGTACTACCTCACCGGGTTTGTCGGGCAGGAGCTGCCCGATGTTCTGGCGCTCGCCGACATCGTGGTCTCCCGTAGCGGCGCCGGCACCCTCGCGGAGCTCACCGCCCTCGGAAAGCCGGCCGTGTTCGTGCCGCTCGCCTCCTCCGCGGGGAATGAGCAGGCGCACAACGCCCGGCACCTCGAGGGCGCCGGCGCCGCCGTCGCACTCACCGGGGAGGTCACCGCGGCGCGGTTGCAGGACGCGCTCGAGCCGCTCCTCACCGACCCGGCGCGGCGTGCCGGGATGGCGGAGGCGGCCCGGGCGCACGGGCGGCCGGACGCGGCGGACAGGCTCGTGGACGTGCTCCTGTCCGCCGCGTCAGGCGGCTGACCGGCCGGGCCGGGTCTACGGGAGGTGCCGTGGGGCGCCGTCCTCGATGAGGCGGACGAGGTCGGCGAATGCCTCCGGCTCCTTGCCCCAGGGGTCGGGGACGTCCCGGTCACCGAGGTAGAGGCCGAGCTTCGGGGCGGTCGCCTCGTCAGCGAGGGCACGGAGCGCGGTGAGATTGCCGGTATCCATGGCGAGGACGGCGTCCGCCCACTCCAGCAGGCCGGGGGTCACCTGCACGCCGCGGTGCGCAGTGAGGTCGTAGCCGGCCGCCGCCGCGGCGGTCACCATCTGCGCATGCGCGGGGTGCCCGACCCACTTGTCTCGGGTACCGGCCGACCGCACATCAACGGCCGGGCCGCCGAGCTCGGCGAGGATGAGCGCGGCGAGCGGTGAGCGGCAGTGGTTCCCGAGGCACACGGTGAGCAGCCGCCGCGGCCGGGCAGTCACCGGCCGGCTCCTGCCGTGAGGGCCCGGCGGAGCTCGCCGACGACGTGCCCGGCGTCGGCCTCCGTGAGGTGCTGGTGGAACGGCAAGGTGATGATCTCGCGGCCCAAGCGCTCGGTGACCGGCAGCGGCCGGTGCCAGGCGGAGAAGGCCGGCTGCGTGTGGTTCGGCGGGTAGTGGACGCCGACGCCAATGCCGCGGTTCCGCAGCGTGCGGAATACCGCATCGCGGCGGCCGTCGAGGACGCGGACGGCGCACATCGGCGGCACGGTGCGCTCAATGTCGGCGTCGACCAAAACGGCGCCGTCGACTCCGTCGAGGGCGACGGCGTAAGCCCGCCAGAGGGAGCGACGCCGGTCCTCCGCATCCGCGAAGTGGTCGAGCTGCACCAGCCCGACGGCGGCGTTCAGCGGTGACATCTGCACACGCATGCCGAACCCATCGACCGTGTACGTCGTCGTCTCGGCGCGCCGGGCCGCGGACTCGATGATGCCGAGGCCGCGGAGCCGCCGGCAGGTGTCGGCCTCCAGCGGCGTACGGGGCACGATCGCGCCGCCGAGCCCGCACGTGAGGTTCTTCACCGGCCCGAAGGAGAAGCACGTGACCACGCCGGTCGCGCCGACCCGGCGCTCTCCCTGCCAGGAGCCGAAGGCCTGCGCGGCGTCCTCGACAACGGTCACGCCTTGCCCGTCCAGCGCAGGCCGGGCCGGGGTGAGGTCGACAGCCCGGCCCCCGTAGAGGACCGGCATCACAGCGCGGGTGTCCGGCTTGAGGGCGTCCAGGACTGCGGCGGGCTCGACGCAGCACGTGCCGGGATTGACCTCGATGAACCGCGGCCGGGCCCCTGTCGCGATGATGGCCTGCACGGTTGCGCAGAACGTGAAAGAGGGCACCAGGACTTCGTGCCCGGGGCCGACGCCGGCGGCGAGTAGGGCGACGTGGAGGGCAGCCGTGCCGGAGGCGACCGCGACGACTTCCGGCACGCCGAGGAACCCGGCAACCCGTTGCTCGAACTCTTCCGTGACCGCGCCGTGGTTGTACTGCCCGGCGCTCAACGCCGAGGCGATAGCAGCCTCCTCGCCGCCATAGAGGTACGGGCGCGCGTTCCGTGCGACGTTCGGGGATGCAATGCGGGTCATCGGGCCGCCCCTTCGCTGGTGGCCAGCGTCTCGACGTACTTCGTGAGGGTGACGTCCGGCTTGTACTTGAGCCGGTCATGGTCGACGTCCTGGTGGAACAGGCCGCGGAGGTACTGCCCCACGTAGTCCGCGCCGGCCGCGACGGAGGCGGGGAAGCCTCCGCCGACCCTGGCGTTCGCCTCGGTGATGACCACCCGCTCCGGGCCCTCCTCGTCTCGGACAAAGCCCTGCACGCAGCACGCCCCGGTGACCCCGGTCGCAGTGAGCGTCGCGCGGACGCACTCGGCCGCCTCGGGGTCGGCGAAAGTGCGGGAGACCACGGCGAGCCCGCCCTTGACCAGGAGCCGGTATCGGAGGATCACCGAGGCCCGGCCGGCACGGTCCACGAGGCAGTCCGCGGTGAACTCCCGGCCGCTCACATGTTCCTGCACGACCGGAGCCGGGACGAGCTCGCATAACACCCGGGCCTGCTCGCGCGTCTGGCACACGTGTACGCCCTCCGCGCCCTGCCCGTAGCGCGGCTTGACGACGAGGAGGCCGTCCGACGCACGGTCAAGCTCGTCCGGGAGGACAGTGCGCGGCGTCGGCACCTGGTGGTCGCCCAGCACGGCGGCGAACCGGGCTTTGTCCCCGCACGCCGTCGCCGCCTCCCGGGTCGGGAGCCAGGTGGTGACGCCGAGGTCCGCCAGGGGCCGGCGGAGGGCGATGAGCCGCGGGAGCTCCCGCTCGACCGTCGAGAGGACGGCGTCCGGGCGGGCCTTCGCGCACAGCCGGAGCATGGCCGCGCGGTACGCGGCGTCCGCCGCCGGCGGGAGAAGGTGTGCGGTGACCTCCGGGAGGAGGAGCCCGGCCGCGTGCGGGTCCGCGTCAGCCGCGAGGACCTTGCAGCCGAGCCGCTGGAGGGACCGGGCGAGGTCGAAGCCGGGGGCGCCGCCGACGCCGGTCACGAGGATGCGCTTCGCCACCGTCGGTCACCGCCCGGCCGGAGCGGCGGGCACGGCGCGCCGCGCGGGCGGAGGTGCGGCCTGCGGGTTCCGCATGAGCGGCGCCCATCGGTCGGGGTTACGGCGGTACCAGTCGGCGGCCTCGGCGAGCCCGTCTTCCAGGTCCCGCGCGGGCCGGTACCCGAGCTGGGCGGAGGCCTTTGACCAGTCGATCGAGTACCGCAGGTCATTCGCCGGCCGGTCGGGGACGTAGGTGACCGCATCCCAGGTCGCGCCACAGATACGGAGCAGGCGTTCGGTGAGCTCGCGGCCGGTAAGGTCCGTGCCGCCGCCGAGGTTGTAGACCTCCCCCGGGACACCGTCGCGGAGGACGGCCTCGACGCCGGCGCAGTTGTCTTCGACGTGGAGCCAGTTGCGGACGTGCTCGCCCCGGCCGTGGAGGGTGACCGGCTCACCGCGTAGAAGCCGGGTGATGAACAGGGGGATGATCTTCTCGGGGTGCTGGTACGGGCCGTAGTTGTTCGAGGACCGCGTCACGCACACCGGTACTCCGTATGTCTGCCAGTACGAGAGGGCAACCAGATCGCTCGCGGCCTTCGCCGCGGCGTAGGGGACGGACGGGCGGAGCGGGAACTCCTCGGTCGCCATGCCTTCCAGGAGCGGGCCGTAGACCTCGTCCGTCGAGACATGCACGAACTTCGGCACCGCGTGCCGCATCGCGGCGTCGAGGAGGATCTGCGTGCCGCGGACGTTCGTCTCCAGAAACGCCCCGGCCGCGAAGAACGAGCGATCGACGTGGGACTCCGCGGCGAAGTGAACGACCATCGTGCGATTGGTCATCAGACCGTCCACAAGCTCGGCGTCGAGGATGTTGCCGTGGACGAACCTCAGCTTCGGGCTGAGGAACGCTGTCCCCAGATTCTCGACACGGCCGGCGTAGGTGAGGGCGTCGAGGACGGTCACCGTCGCGATGTCGTCCGACGCGAGGACGCGCTTGACGAAGTGCGAGCCGATGAAGCCCGCCCCACCGGTCACGAGCACGTGTTCCATACGAGCCTCCCTGGAGGGAAGGAGACGGCTCGGCAAGGCCGCGCCATCAGGAAATACCCGACCGACCGGCCGGACGCTCCCACAATGCGGGCCACAGGTGAGGGCCGGGAGGTACCCGCCGCCGGTCCGTACACGGTGTGCGAGGCACGCACATCGTGTGCATCCGTACGCCCTCCCGGCGCCGGGAGGTTGGCGCTACCGTCGTCCCTCCCGCCCGTAGGAGGTACCTATGGAGGGCGTCAGAACAGCACGTGAGATCGGGGCCGAGCTGCGCGGAGCCCGGGCCCGTGCCGGCCTTACACAGCGACAAGTCGGGAAACAGGTCGGCTACTCGGCTTCGGCCGTCTCCCGGATCGAGGCCGGCAAATTGCGGCTGGAATGTGACCGGCTGTTGGCGTTCGCTTCGGTCCTGCACATCGCACCCGACAGGCTGATCGGGACTCCTGTGCCTGGCGGTGCCGTGCTCGGTACGGTGGAGCGTCCAGCGAACGAGGAGGATGCGGTGCGTCGTAGGAACCTGTTCACTGGGTCGCTGGCGATCGGAGTCACTTCAGCTCTTGGAAGCCCGCAAACCAGTGTCGCCGCTGGCCGGGTCCCCTCCGGGGCAGGGCTGGAGGAGGCGCTGCTTTCCGGGTTGCCGCAGTGCGAGTCCGCGCCGACCGCGGTTGCCCTGCAGTGTGCGGTCACGCGCGCACGCGCAGCGTTGGAGGCCGGTGCTTACAAGGAGCTGGATGCGAGCCTCCCCCAGCAGCTTGCGCTCGCCACCGCCGCAGTCCGCGAGGGGCACGGCACGGATGGGTTGTCCGCGTTGTACGCCATCGCTGCGCGAGTGGCGATCAAAGCGGGTGACGACCACCTGTTGATCGTGGCTGCCGACCGAGCGGTGCGGGCTGCACGCGACGGCGGCCACGCCCTGGCGCTTGCGGAGGCACACCGGATGGTCTCAAGCGGGTATCGGCGCGCAGGCCGTTATGATCGGGCGGCTCAGGTCGCCGTCCGGGCAGCTGATGAACTCGCGAATGCACGGGACGTTCCTGCCGAATCGCGGGCCTCAGCTCAGGGCCAATTGCTGGCCACGGCCGCGTATACGGCGGCAAAGGGCGCGGACCGAAGCGGCGCCATGGAGTTGCTGGCGCGGGCGGACACCGCAGCTGGCCGGAGTGCTGATGAGCATACGGCCGGCGGCTGGTTTGGTCCCCGGCAGGTGATCTTGCACGAGGTATCCGTGCATCAAGTGCTCAGCGCTCCTGACAAAGCCGTGGCGGCTGCGCGGCGGGTCGACCCGCGGGGGCTGCCGCTGGAACGCGTGGCCCGACTGGGGCTTGATGTTGCCCGGGCCTACAACGACTGGAGGCGTCCGGAGGAGTGCTTGCGGGCGTTGCTCTCGGTAGAGCGCGCGGTGCCGCAAGAGGTGCGACGGCCGGGTACTCGCGCGTTGACGGCGAGTTTGCTGTTCGGGCCTGCCCATGTGCCAGGGCTTCGCGAGTTCGCCGCTCGCACCGGAGCCCTTCCCGTTTGACGTGCCGCATTCTCGTGCGGTCGGCGGCCAGAAGCGTCCGAGGCCGCCCGCGCAAAGCGCTCGGCCGGGAAACCCCAGCCGAGCGCCTCGCCAAGCTCCTGACCACAGCCCGTTGATCACGTGTGTTGCAACGACCCTTGGAATCCGCCGTGGCCCGGGCAGGGTTCGACGACCGCGGTGGCGGGTGTCCGTCGCGACGGACGCCCGCAGCATGATCAGTAAACGCTCACGCCGTACGCGTTCAGCGCCTCGACGACCGGCTGGAAGAACGTGGTGCCGCCGGAGGTGCAGTCGCCGCTGCCGCCGGAGGTGAGGCCGAGGGCGGTGGAACCGGCGTAGAGGGGGCCGCCGCTGTCGCCGGGCTCGGCGCAGACGGTGGTCTGGATCATGCCGTACACGATGTCGCCGTTGCCGTAGTTGACGGTGGCGTTCAGCGCGGTGACCCGGCCGCTGTGGATGCCGGTGGTGCTGCCGCGCCGGGTGACCGTCTGGCCCACGGTCGGGTTGGCGGCGGTGGTGATGTCCTGGCTGCCGACGGTGCCCTGGGGGGTGACCGAGCCGCTGTACCGGACCAGACCGTAGTCGTTGGTCGGGAAGCTGGAGCCGGACGTCGGGCCGATGGTGGTGGTGTGGCCGGAGTTCGACCACCAGGTGCCCGCACCGTCGGTGCAGTGACCCGCGGTGACGAAGTAGTTCGCCCCGCTGCTGTTGCGTACGTTGAAGCCGAGCGAGCAGCGCCAGCTACTCGCGTAGATCGCGTCTCCGCCGGAGATCAGCTTCTGGATCTTGCCGGAGGTGCGGTTGACCTCGACCGCGTCGGCGTTGCTGCCCGCCGCGTCCTTGATCTTGGTTATCTCACCCTGGGAGACAGTGCTGTCGGCGGTGACGACCAGGGTGTTGGTCGCCTTGTCGACATACCAGGCGGTGCCCGCGACATCGGCCTTCAGGACCGCGTCGCCCGCCGCCTTGGCCTCGGCCGCGGTGAAGGTGCGGGTCGCGTCGTTCCCCGCGTAGGCGGCGGGGGCGGCGAGCGCCGTCCCGGCCACGAGGGCCGAGGTGGCGGCGAGGAGTGCGATGCGTCTCGCCTGGGCGCCGTGGGGGGTGGTGCGCTTGATCCTCAACTCTTCCTCCGAGGGAATCGGGGGTCTGCTTGGGTGGGCAGGCCCGTGAGGCGCAGTCAGCGAGCACGCCGGACGGGTTTTCCGGCGTGCTCCTGACAAGCGCTGCCCGGAAGTATTCGTGGCGAAGACCACAAAGGGCAAGAGGACAATTCGGAAACCCACCGGGCACACGTCACATGGCCCCGGCGCCTTTCGGCCGCCGGGGCAGTGTGCCCATCCCCTCGGACACCCGGTAGGACGGGTACGGCGGCGGCCAGGTTCCGTTTGCCGGGCGGTTCCGTGGCCCCGCCCTCGTACGACCGGCTCCGCTACCGCCGGCTCCGGATCACGCCGGTTCGCTCCGGCTCATTCCGGGGCAGCCGGGAGGGAAAGTCCCAGATGGTCGCGGAGGGTGCGGCCCGTGTACGCGGTGCGGAAGACGCCCCGTTCCTGGAGCAGCGGAACCACTTGGTCCACGAAGTCGTCGAGCCCGCCGGGGGTCAGATGCGGTACCAGGATGAAGCCGTCGGCGGCCTCCTCCCGTACGAATCGCGCCATCTCCCCGGCGACCGCGTCCGGGGTGCCGATGAACGACTGCCGACCGGTCGTCTCGATGACGGTCTGCCGGATGGAGAGCCCCTTCTCCTCCGACAGCGCCCGCCACTTGGCGGCGAGCGCCAGCGGATCGGCGTGCCGCACCCGGCCCTGGACGAGCTGGGAGCCGGGGTCCGGGTCGAAGTCCGGAAGGGGCCCCTCCGGGTCGTGTCCGGACAGGTCCACGCCCCAGATCTGCTCCAGGGCGAGGAGCGCGTTCTGCGGCGAGACCTGCTGCCGCCGGATCTCGGCGGCCTTCTCCTGGGCCTCGGCCGCGGTGTCGCCGAGGACGAAGGTCACCCCGGGCATGATCTTCAGATCGCCGGGCGCCCGGTCGTACGCCGCCAGCCGCCGCTTGACGTCGGCGTAGAAGGCGCGGCCCGCCTCCAGGGAGCCGTGCCGGGTGAAGATGATGTCGGCGGCGGAGGCCGCGAACTCCCGGCCCTCACCGGAGTCCCCGGCCTGGATCACCACCGGATGGCCCTGCGGGGATCGCGGCACACCGAACCGCCCCTCGATGTCGAACTGCTCGCCCCGGTGGGCGAACGGCCGTTGCGGGCCGCCGTCCGGCCAGGAGTCCCACAGCTCGCGCGCGAGGGCGACGAACTCGGCGGCCCGGGTGTAGCGGTCGGCCCGGTCGAGATAGCCGCCGCGCCGGAAGTTCTCGCCGGTGAACGCGTCGGAGGAGGTGACGACGTTCCAGGCGGCGCGGCCCTCGCTGAGGTGGTCGAGCGAGGCGAGGCGGCGGGCGAGTTCGTACGGCTCGTTGAAGGTCGCGTTGACGGTGGCGGCCAGGCCCAGCCATTCCGTGACGGCCGCGAGCGCGTTCAGCACGGTGAGCGACTCGGGCCTGCCGACCACATCGAGATCGTGGACGCGGCCGTTGTGCTCCCGCAGCCGCAGCCCCTCGGCGAGGAAGAAGAAGTCGAACAGACCGCGTTCGGCGGTGCGCGCCAGATGCTCGAAGGAGGAGAAGTCGATTTGGCTGCCGGACCGTGGATCGGCCCACACGGTGGTGTTGTTGACGCCGGGGAAGTGTGCGGCGAGATGGATCTGCCGGGGCTGCTGGTCGGTCATCGCGCGTTCTCCGTCGCTCGGGCGTAGCGGTTGGCCGGGCGCGGCCGTCCCAGGTGCTCGCGGAGCGTCGTACCGGGATAGAAGGTGCGGAAGAGCCCGCGGTGCTGGAGCAGCGCGACCGTGCCGTTGACGAACCGCTCCAGGTCGCGGCGCGGGACCACGGGAGCGATGTGGAAGCCGTCCACGGCCCCGGCGGAGTGCCATCCGGCGATCAGGTCCGCGAGGTCGACCGGTCCCCCGCGGTACAGCGGCGGGGCGCCGTCCCGGGCGGTCAGCGGGGCCTGGGCCGCGGGGTCGGGGCCGGGTTCGGCCGCGCGTTCGCCGTCGCCCAGGTCCACCGCGAGGTCGGCGAGCACGGTGAGCGCGCCGGGGTCCCGGCCGGACTCCGCCGCGCGGCGCCGCAGTTCGTCCCGGACCCGGCCCGCCGCGCCCGCGTCGGTCGCCCGTACGTAGGCCACATCGGCGTGGCGGGCCGCGGTGTCCCAGGTCACCGGGTCGGTGGCGGCGACGGCGACCACCGGGTGGCCCTGGGGCGGCCGGGGCACGATGGCCGGGCCGCGCACCCGGAAGGTGCCGCCCTCGAAGTCGACGTAGTGCAGTTTGCCGCGGTCGACGAAGCGGCCCGTGGCGGTGTCGCGGATCTCGGCTCCGTCCTCCCAGCTGTCCCACAGCCGGGCGGAGACATCGGCCACCTCGCCCGCCTCCGCCCAGAGTTCGGGGGCGGGGGCGGCGGGGCGGCGGCCCACCAGCCGCGCCTCCGCCTCCGTCTCCGACACCGCGACGGTCCAGCCCGCCCGGCCGCGGCTCACCCAGTCCAGGGTGGCCACGGCGGACGAGACGTGGAACGGCTCGGTGTGGGTGGTGGTGACGGCCGGCACCAGGCCGATGCGCTCGGTGGCGGGCGCGACGCGCGCGAGGACGGCGAGCGCGTCGAGCCTGCCCTGCCCGTCCCCCGGCGGGCCGAACGTGTCGTCCAGGGTGACGAAGTCGAGTACGCCGCGCTCGGCGAGGCGCGCCAGCTCGATGTAGTACGGCGCCGCGTACTGGCCCGGCTGGCCCGTCTGGTCCGGCTGACCCGTCTGGTCCGGCTGGTCCGTGCCGTCGATGGCGGCGGCCAGATGCAGCGGGCCGGTGGGTATGGCCATGGTCAGGGGCCCTTCTCGGTCGGGGAGCCGTCAGCTCGTGGGCAGGCCGCGCGGGTTGATCTCGGACTTCTTCACGGCCTCGTTGGAGAGCCCCCAGCGCTTCAGGACCCGGGCATACGAACCGTCCTGGATGATGCGGTCGATGGCGGCGGCGTACGCGTCGACCAGCCCGCTGCCCTTCTTGGTGGTGGCCGCGATCTTGCCCTGGATCTGGTCGCCGCCGCCGGAGATGTGGCCGACGATCTGGGTCTGACCGGCCGAGGCGACGTGATAGGCGGCGCTGGGCTGGGGGCCGAGGTAGGCGTCGATACGCTTGGACTGGAGGGCGAGGTAGTAGTCGGTGTCCTTCTGGAAGTACTTGATGTTCACCGGCTTGCGGCCCGCCTTCTGGTTCTCCTTGCTCCAGTCGACGAGGATCTTCTCCTGGTTGGTGCCGGAGGAGACGGAGATGGTCTTGCCCGCGACGTCCGCCGGGGCCTTCACCCGCCAGCTGGTGCCCTTGGTGGCCTCGAAGGCGAGGTCGTCCAGCCGGTAGGTCGCGAAGTCGTACTTCTCCTTGCGCTCCTCGGTGACCGTGACGTTGGAGAAGACGGCGTCGAACTTCGAGCTGTCCAGGCCGACGAAGAGGTTCTCCCAGGAGACCGCCTCGAAGTGGATCTTGAGCCCGAGGGTGTCGGCGACCAGGGTGGCGAGGTCGATCTCGACGCCGATCCGGGTCTTGTCGTCGGTCGCGTAGAAGCCGAGCGGCGGCGAGGCGTCGGCGCTGCCGCCGAGGCGCAGCGTGCCGCGGCGGCGGATCTTCTCGGGCACCTTGGCCGCGATCGCGTCGACCTTCTTGCCTCTGATGCGGTGCTGGTCGGGGCCGATGTTGAGGCCGCCGTTCTTGCCCTTCGAGCCCACCGTGGCCTGGGCGTCGCCGTCGCCGCAGGCTGCGAGCAGGCCCGAGGAAGCGGAGGCGGCGAGGACGGCGAGAAGGGTGCGGCGGGTGGTCACGGGGGTGCTCCTTGTGTGCATGGGGTGGTTCACAGGACCTTGGAGAGGAACGCCTTGGTGCGTTCGTGGTGGGGGTTGTCGAGCACCTCGGAGGGCGGGCCCTGCTCGACGATCCGGCCGTCGTCCATGAAGACGACGGTGTCGGCGACCTCGCGGGCGAAGCCGATCTCATGGGTGACGACGATCATCGTGGTGCCCTGGTGGGCCAGGTCCTTGATGACGTCGAGGACCTCGCCGACCAGTTCGGGGTCGAGGGCCGAGGTCGGCTCGTCGAACAGCAGCAGCTCCGGCTCCAGGGCCAGGGCGCGGGCGATGGCCACCCGCTGCTGCTGCCCGCCGGAGAGCTGCCGGGGGTACGCGGACGACTTGTCCGCGAGGCCGACGCGGGCGAGCAGCGTCTCGGCGGTCTCCACCGCCTGCTTCCTGGAGCGGCCCAGGGCGGACACCGGGGCCTCGGTGATGTTCTCCAGGACGGTCAGATGCGGGAACAGGTTGAAGTTCTGGAAGACGAAGCCGATCCGGGTGCGCTGCTTGAGGATGTCGCGCTCGCGCAGCTCGTACAGCTTGTCGTTCTTCTTGCGGTAGCCGACCAGCGTCCCGGCGACACTGATCCAGCCGCTGTCCACCTTCTCCAGGTGGTTGATGGTGCGCAGCAGCGTGGACTTGCCGGAGCCGGACGGGCCGAGGACGACGGCCACCTCTCCGGTGCGTACCTCCAGATCGATGCCGCGCAGCACCTCCAGCGGCCCGAAGCTCTTGTGGACGGAGCGGATGTCGACCATGGCGGTCATCGGGTGGCTCCCCGGGAGAAATGGCGCTCGACGTAGTACTGGGCGATCGAGAGCAGAGTGGTCAGGATGATGTACCAGACGGTCGCGACCATCAGGAGCGGTACGACGCGGCCGTTGCGCCCGTAGATGACCTGCACCTGGTAGAAGAGTTCGCCGATCGCCATGACGGAGACGATCGAGGTGCCCTTGAACAGGGAGATGACCTCGTTGGCGGCGTTCGGCAGGATCGAGCGCATCGCCTGCGGCAGCACGATGCGGCGCAGCTGCCGCAGCCGGGGGATGCCGAGGGCGGCGGCCGCCTCCAGCTGTCCGGGGTCGACGGCGAGGACGCCGCCGCGCACGATCTCGGCCGCGTACGCCGCCTGGTGCAGGGCGAGTCCGAGGACGGCCGCGCTCATCGCGCCGACCAGTCCGGCGGTGTCGAAGGAGAAGAAGCCGGGCCCGAACGGGATGCCGAAGTCGAGCTCCTTGTAGAGATAGGTGAGGTTGAACCAGAAGAGCAGCTGGACGATGAGCGGGATGGAGCGGAACGCCCAGATGTAGGTGAAGGCGACCGACTTCAGGAACGGGCTCGCGGACAGCCGCATAAAGGCCAGGACGATACCGAGGGCGAAGCCGATCGCGGTGCCGTAGAAGGTCAGCTGAAGGGTGATCCAGACGGCCTTGAGGATGGTCTCGGTGGTGAAGAAATCGGCGAAGACGTCCCATTCCCAGCCGGGGTTGGTCACCAGCCCGTGGGCGAACTGGGCGACCAGTACGGCCGTCACGGCGACGGCGGCCCAGCGCCAGGGGTGGCGTACGGGCACGACCTTGAGCGCGGAGTATTCATCGGGCGGCGCGGCGCGTCCGGGCGCCTTGTTCAGGGGTGGGTCGGAGGTCAGAGACACGGGTGTCCTTAGGCGAAGGGTTTTCGGGAGCGAAGGGCTTTCGGGAGGCGAAAGGTATTCGGGGGAAGCGGGCTCAGACGGTGAGCGGGGCGCGACAGGACAGCTCGCGCAGACACCGCAGCAGGGCGCGCGCGGTCGCGTCGTTCTGCCGGAACGCGGGGGCGTTGGTCCGGGGCCGGGCGAAGGCGCCGGAGGAGCGGCCGTCGGTGTACGGGCCGAGCGCGAAGCGGCGCGGATGGGGGCGGCCCGCCCGGTCCAGGACCCGGGCGTCGTCCGGGCTGACGGCGAGCAGCCCCGCGGGGGTGGCGGCCGCGCCGTCCCGGTGGAGCGCGCGCAGCAGCGGATCGCGGGAGCGGTCGACCGTCGGCTCCGGCAGCCGCGCCTCGACCAGGGCGCGGGTCTCGACTCCGCTCCCGGGGACGCTGGTGCTCCGGGCCCGGAACACCCTGCGGCGCGGGTCGGTCTCCACGGTCATCCCGGCGCCGAGGAAGCGGACGACCCCGGCGCGGGACAGCGCGAGGAGCTGTTCGAGGCGCGGCCCGGGCGGACCGGAGGCGAGATAGCTGAAGAAGCCGTGCCACCAGCCGCCGTCGCCGAGGTCCCCGAGCCGGGTGAGCTGGCCGTAGACGGAGAGCAGGGCGAGGAAGACGGCCAGGTCGGTGCTGTGCGCGGGGTCGTGGCGGCGGGCGAGATCGGCCTCGATGTAGCCGCGCAGCCCCTCCTGGAGGGCGTCATGGCCGGGGAAGCGCAGCCCGTCGAGCGGATGGTCGAGGGCGTCGAGGTCGAGCCGGTCGGCCGGGTCGGGGACGGCGGCGGCCACCAGGGCGTGCAGTTCGGCGCTGCCGGGCGGGCAGGCGGCGTAACTCTCCTCGAAGTCGCTCCAGTCGGCGGCCGTGCGCTCCGGGTGGACGGTGAACAGCCGGTGGTAGTGGGCGAATCCGAGTTCTTTGTCGATCAGTGGCCGGATGTCGCGCCGGAAGTCGGGCGGCGTGGGGCGCCGCCGCAACGCCTCGACCTGGGCGGGGCCGAAGAAGCGGGGTACGGGCGGCCGTTCGCCGGACAGCTGGTAGCCGATCTTGGCGTGGTACGGGACGCCTCGGCGGGAGCCGACGTACAGCACGGGTTCGCGCCCGGAGGGCCGGTAGACCGGCTCTCCGTCGGGCCCGTGCTCGTACCGTCCGCCGCGCCCCTCGGTGACCAGCGCCATCAGGTCGACGAAGGCGAGGCCGAAGCCGCGGACGATGACCGGTTCACCGGGCCGCAGCCCGCTCAGATCGCTGTCGGCGGTGAACTCGGGCGGCAGGTGGACGAGGTGGTGTTCGGCGGCGAACGCGGCCAGCGCACGCTGTTCGGGGCCGGGTTCGGCGTCGAGGTGGCCGAGGGCGAGGACCACGGCGTCCCCGGCGAGCGGGGTGGCGCGCCCTTCCAGCCACACCTGCTGGCGGCCGTCCCGCGGCCCGGTGACCCGTACGGCGCGGCACCGGTGTTCCTGGACGGTGATCCCGGGCGGCAGGGCGGCCACCGACCGCTTGTACACCCAGTGCAGATAGGCGCTCTGCAGCCGCCGGGTGGCGAAGCCGCGGCCGGTCAGCGCCGTGGCCTCGGCGACGATCTCGGGCGGCAGGGCGGCCAGTTCGGCGGCGGGCAGCGCCCCGCGGCGAACCCGGTCGGCCCATGCGGCGAGGGAGGGGCCGGGGCGGACCGGACCGTCCTGTTCCACCGACTCGTCGCTGAAGATGGTGATGTCCTCGGCCATGGAGTTCATCCACAGCAGCGGGGACTGGTCGGGGCGCCAGACACGGCCGCGGCCGTGCGGATGCGGATCGACCAGGTGGAGGGTGACCGGGGTGCCGTCGCCGTACAGTTCCGGCGCGTTGGCCGCGAGGCGCTCCACGAGCCCGATGGCACGCGGGCCCGCGCCGACGATGACGACGGCGTACGGCGGTCGGGAAGGGAGGTCCGGGGTGGCGGACATGCGAAGGCTCCGTGAGTTCGTAAGTGAACACACGCATTGCCTTGACACACACGGAAGCCGAGCCCCTCAGCACGGCGTGACGCCGAGGTTAAGGCGTCTCCACCGTCCGTTGTCAAGGCTGTCCGAACTGTGAGCGGCGCGTCTCACGGCGGTTGACGCAGAAGCGGAAGGCTGCTCCACTTACTCCCATGTACTCATGGCAGCGACTGGTCACGCGCGACCACATCGACTTCGGTCGGGTGTGGTCGTCGTCCTGTTCGGGCTGACGCCGCCCGCCTCCGCTGCCCCTGGGGCTCTTGAGGCTTCGCCTGCCCACCGGCCGTGCCGGTGTGGCCGTCACATCCGCGTCGTCACGCGCCTTCACACACGCTTCCGCGCTTCACCCCTCCCCTCGCACAGCCAGTTTTCGCACGGCCTGTTTCGGAGCGTCGGCTAGCAGCCGCAATCGCAGCCGCAGTCACAACCGTCACAGCAGTTGCCGCAGCAGTCACCACAGTTGCTGCAACAGTCACAGTCACAACAGTCCGAGCAGTCGTCGCACTTGTGGCACCAGCCCTCGCGCGGCTCCCCCGACCACGGGTCGTGATACGGATCACGGCAGCACACCTGGCAGGTACAGAAGAGCCCGGTCCACACCGCGCACCCGGCCATCAGGCCACGCCGCCTGCCCCGGTCCGGCGGCTCGGGCGGAGTACCACCGGGACCGCCGGGCCCCGGCGGGGTGATCCACGGCGACTGCGGCGGCGGCGCGCCCTGGGACGACTCCGGGGCGTCCCCGGTCGGCCCGGTGTGCGTACACGCTGTGGTGCCGAACGCCCGGTCCACCGCGCGCGGCAGCTCATGCGCCAGCAGCACATGGGCAAGCTTGCCGGACCGCTTGCTCGCGAATGCGACGTCCTGGAGCGCCAGCCGTACCCCGCGCACCGCGTCGTCGCACAGCCGGCGCGCCTCGGCGAGGTCCGCCCCGGTGGCCGTGATCGGGTTCCAGGCACCCGTAGCGGCGTCCTCGCCCAGGTCCTCGACCGCGTCCAGCAGATGCGCGAGCCTGCCGAAGAGCCGTCCCACCTCCTCCAGCGGCGCCCGGTTGCCGGGCTTTCCGGCCAGTACGGCGGTGTGTCCGAAAGCCGCGGCGGTCGCGGTCTCGGTCGGCTCCGTGATCGTCAGCAGCGAGGTACCGGCCACGGCCAGCTCCTCTATCTCCTGCTGCCGCCCGACCGCGTCCAGCAGCACGGCCGTGTCGAAGCCGACCTCGGCACCGCTGCGGGCCCCCGCCCGGTCCCACCGCCCGGCCACCCGGCGGGCGGCCGCGGCGACCGGCCGACGGGCCAACGCGCCGTCGCCGTCGGCCACATGGTCCCGTACCTTCGCGGAGGCCAGCACCAGCGAGACGGTCGCCGCGAGCCGCGCGCCCTCGCCCCGGGCCACCGACGCGGTACGCATCCCGCGCAGCGGACACGGCCCCGCGGTGCGCCGCCAGCCGTCGGAGCGACCGGCCTGAGCCTCCACCAGAACGGATATGACCAGCCCGTCGTAGTTGGTGGCCAGGCGGGCGAACTGACCGTGGTCACCGCGCAGCGCGAGGCACAACCCGCACAGATGCGCCATCCATTCCGTCCGCAGGTTTTGTGACAGCCGGTGCCGACAAGGCCGGATAATGCCAAACAAAACTGTCCCCGTTCACCCGTACGTCCCCGGTGTCACCCGTCCGGCCTGCGGAGTCTATCCAGCGCTCCGTCAGCCCCCTTCATCAGGTGTGACCCTGATATGGCGCCAAACGTTGTGCACCGGTAACGTCACAAATCCGCTGTGCGGCCGCAATCCACGTGGCACATCATCCGCATCATGGACGACGATAGAGGGGCGGACAGTACACACCGTCAAGAGGAGAGGAGGCGTCCATGGGATCGGTGCGCAAGGCGAGCGCTTGGCTTGGCCTCGTCGACGACAGCGATGACGAGCGCTACTACGACGACGACTACGCCGAGGGACCCGAGCCCGGCGACTCCTGGGTGACCGACCCGCGGGTGCGGGTGGCCGACCAGGCCGCACACGACCAGGGCACGCGGATCGCGACGGTCACCCCGGACGGATTCCGGGACGCCCGCGGAATCGGTGAGATGTTCCGGGAGGGCATTCCGGTCATCGTCAACCTGACGACGATGGACTCCGCCGACGCCAAGCGCGTGGTGGACTTCGCCGCCGGGCTGACGTTCGGGCTCCGCGGCTCCATCGAGCGCGTCGCCAACCGCGTCTTCCTCCTCACCCCCGCCGACTACCAGATCGTCACGGGGGAGTCCAACCGCGGCATCGGCGGCTTCTTCAACCAGAGCTGAGCTCGGCAAGGCCGCCTCACCGGAAGGCATCCAGACCGGTGAGCGCCTTGCCGAGTACCAGTTGGTGCATTTCGACGGTGCCCTCGTAGGTGAGCACCGATTCCAGATTCGTCGCGTGCCGCATCACGGGGTACTCCAGGGAGATCCCGTTGGCGCCCAGGATGGTCCGGGCCGTACGGCAGATCTCGATCGCCTCGCGCACGTTGTTCAGCTTGCCGAAGCTGACCTGCTCCGGCCGCAGCCGCCCCGCGTCCATCCGCCGCCCGAGATGGTGGGCGAGCAGCACGCCCTTGTGCAGTTCCAGCGCCATGTCGGCGAGCTTGGCCTGGGTGAGCTGGAAGCCACCGATGGGCCGCCCGAACTGCTCCCGGGTCCGGGCGTACTCCAGCGCCGAGCCGAAGGACGCGCGCGCCGCGCCCAGCGCGCCCCAGATGATGCCGTAGCGGGCGTGGCTCAGACAGCTCAGCGGTCCGCGCAACCCCGTGACCTCGGGGAGGGCGGCGTCGGCGGGCAGCCGCACCTCGTCCAGGACCAGTTCGCTGGTGACCGAGGCGCGCAGCGACCATTTGTGCTTGATCTCGGGGGCGGAGAAGCCGGGCGCGTCGGTGGGGACGACGAAGCCGCGGATGCCCTCGTCGGTGCGGGCCCAGACCACCGCGACCCCGGCCACCGAGCCATTGGTGATCCACATCTTGCGGCCGGTCAGCACCCAGTCCGTGCCGTCCCGCTTGGCGTGGGTGCGCATACCGGCCGGGTCGGAGCCGTGGTCCGGTTCGGTCAGCCCGAAGCAGCCGATGACCTCGCCGGACGCCATCCGCGGCAGCCACTGTTGCTTCTGCTCCTCGGAGCCGAAGCGGTGGATGGCGTACATGGCGAGCGAGCCCTGCACCGAGACCAGGGAGCGAATCCCGGAGTCGGCGGCCTCCAGCTCCAGACAGGCCAGCCCGTACTGGACGGCGCTGGCGCCCGCGCAGCCGTACCCGGTGAGGGACATGCCGAGCGCGCCGAGGGAACCGAGTTCGCGGGTCAGCTCCCGGATGCCGGGCAGTTCGCCGCGCTCGTACCAGTCGGCGATATGGGGCAGGACGCGGTCGGCGGCCCACTGCCGCACGGTGGTCCGGACCGCCAGGTCCTCCGGCTCCAGCAGATCGTCGATGCCCAGCGGGTCGTCGGGGTCGAACGGCGGCAGGGTGCCAGCGGACATGGGTAGCGACCTCCGGTTCGGTGTGGCTTCCGGCCGCTGACGCTACGGCCGGGTAACGCCTGCCGTCCAGACCGTGTGGATCAGCCGGGGACCGGGGTCAGCCCCGGGATTCGGCGCCGACGACGGCGGCCGGGTCGCGGCGCGACGGAATGTCCGGCGCGTCCGGTGTGTCCGCCGCGTCCATGACTTCCGGGGCTTCCGGGACCTCGGGGGCGTCCGCGGACCGAGCCCCGGCGCGGTGCGTGCCGTCCGCGTCCTTGTGGCCGGTCTTGTCGGCGTCCTTATGGCCGTCCTCGTCGTCGGACGCGCATTCCATGGTCTTCGGCAGCCGCAGCGCGGCCAGCGCGCCCGTCAGCAGCAGACCGGCGCTGACGGCGAGCGTCACATGCAGACCGTGGACGAAGGAGGCGCGGGCCGCGGCCAGCAGCGCGGCCCCGGCCTTCCCGCCGAGCTGGGCGGAGACGTCGTACGCCGCACCCAGCGACTGACTCGCGTCCGCGCTGGCCCGGCCGGGCACCCCGGGCACCGAGGAGACGCCCGGCTTGTAGGCGGCGTTCATGACACTGCCCAGGAGAGCTATGCCGATCCCGGCGCCGAGCTGGTAGGAGGTCTCGCCGATGGCGGCGGCGCCGCCCGCCGACTTGGCGGAGGCCTCGTTGAGCATGGACTCGTACGCGCTGAACAGCGTGGTCTCCAGGCCGAAGCCGAGGACGACGAACCCGGCCACGAGCAGCGCGGGCTGGTCGGACTGGCCCAGGGTGATCAGCGACAGGACGCCGACGGCGGTGAGTACGAAGCCGAGCGCCACCATCATGCGGGGACCGAGCCGCTGAAGCATCCGGGAGCCGACGAGTCCGGCGGCCATGGCGGCGAAGGTGAGCGGCAACAGCCTCAGCCCGGTCTCCAGCGGGGTGAGCCCCAGGACGAGCTGAAGGTACTGCGCCGCTATCAGCTCCAGGCCGACGAGCGCGAGCAGCGCGACCACGATGCAGCCGACGGAGATCGAGAAGGCGGGCCGGGCGAACAGCTTGAGGTCGACCAGCGGATGCGTACGGCGCCGCTGGCGGCGGACGAAGAGCACCAGCACCACCAGCCCCACCAGGACCGGGGTGCCGGTGAGGACGTCCAGCACCCCCTCGCCGCTGCCCATCCGCTTCACCCCGAAGACCAGGCAGAACAGCCCGGCGGCGGCCATGAGCGCGCCCAGCACGTCCCAGGGTCCGTTCCGTTCGCCGGTGGACTCGGGCAGCAGCCAGCGGCCGACCGGCAGCGCCACGGCCATCAGCGGGAGGTTGACCAGGAAGACCGAGCCCCACCAGAAGTTCTCGACCAGGAAGCCGCCGAGCAGCGGGCCGACGGCCGCGCCGACCGCCGCGACCGCGCTCCAGACGCCGATGGCCATGGCCCGCTCCCGGCGGTCCGGGAAGACCTGGCGCAGTATCGACAGCGTCGCGGGCATGATCATCGCGCCGCCGACGCCCAGCAGGGCGCGGGCCACGATGAGGATCTGCGGGGTGGCGGCGAAGGCCGCAAGCGCCGAGGCGGCGCCGAAGAACGCGTAGCCGAGCAGCAGCACCCGGCGGCGGCCGACCCGGTCGCCGAGGGTGCCGAAGAGGATCAGCAGCGAGGCGCAGACCAGGGGGTAGGCGTCCACGATCCACAGCAGTTCGATCGCGCCGGGCCGCAGGTCCTCGGTCACCGCCGGAACGGCGACGTGCAGCACGGTCGCGTCCACGGCGACGAGCAGCAGGCTGACGCAGAGCACGAGGAGCACGATCCAGCGGTTCGCGCCGCCGCCCGCCTCGATACCGCGCCATTGCCGGGGAACGGCCGCCGACCGCCGAGCGCGGGCCGTGGTCGTCCCGGACATGTACGCACCTCCCTGGTCTTGCGCTCGCGTCGCGCCGGGACGGGACGAACGTCACTTCATAGGGACGTCCGGCGGCCCGGCGACGAAGGCACGAGTGGAGAGGTCAGGGTACGCGAGTCGCCGCGCGCGACGTGTGCCGCAGGTCATGTTGCGGGCATCGCCGCAGGTGAAGGCGGTGGAGTACGTTCCGCCGTTCCCCTTTTGCCCCCGTCTCCCCACAGTCCCCTTCCCATATGCCGACCGTACGCCGCCCGTACGCCGCCCGCCTCCGGTGGCCCCCGGCCGTCCTTCCGCCGTCCGCCCGCTGTTCGTCCGCCGGTTATCCACAGGCCCGGCGGGCCCGGGAAACATCCCCGATAATCATCGCCGTGACTGATCTCGCCCAAGCCGACACCGCGCCGTCCGGCGCCGGGCGGCCGGGCGGCGTGGCACTCGCCACGCTGCGCCGGGCCGCCCCGGCGCTGCTGCTGTACGCCGGCACGCGCGTCCTCGGCCTCGTGGTTCTCGCGGTCTGGGGGGCGGCTGCGGACAGGAGTCCGCACCAGCTCCTCTCGGCCCGCTGGGACTCGCTCTGGTACGCCCGCATCGCCGAGGAGGGATACGGCTACACGATCCATCTGGCCGATGGCTCGGTCCACTCCAATCTGGCGTTCTTCCCGCTGCTCCCCTGGCTGGAGCGCGGTATAGCGGCCGTGACACCGCTGACCGTGCCGGACGCGGGGCTGGTCGTGAGCGCGGTCACCTCGCTGCTGGCCGCGTGGGGGATCTTCGCGGTCGGCGACCTGGTGTACGGGCGCCGGGTGGGGATCGCCCTCGCCGTGCTGTGGGGCGCGCTGCCGGTCGGGATCGTGCAGTCGATGGCGTATTCGGAGTCGCTCTTCACGGCGCTGGCCGCCTGGTCGGTGTACGCGGTGCTGACCCGGCGCTGGGTGTGGGCGGGGGTCCTCGCGGCGCTCGCGGGGCTCACCCGGCCGGTGGGGGCGGCGGTGGTCGCCGCGGTGTGGATCACGGCGGCGGTGGAGCTGCTGCCCGGCGGGCGGTGGCGCCAGGCGCCGCGTACCCATCGGCGCCTGCTGGCCGGGCTGGTGATCGCCCCGCTGGGCTGGCTGGGCTATGTGGTCTGGGTGGGGATGCGGACCGACAGCCCGACCGGCTACTTCGACGTCCAGAACGGCTGGGGGAACGGTTTCGACGGCGGGCTGGCCTTCGCGGCCTTCATCGGCGGGCTGCTGGTGCAGCCGCCGTTCGTCGCCGGAATCGGGCTGCTCCTCGGCGTGGCCGCGCTGATCTGGCTGTACGTGTGCTGCATACGGCAGCGCCAGCCGCTGCCGCTGCTGGTGTACGGCGGCGCGGTGCTCGTCCTCGCGCTGGCCGCCAAGGGGTACTTCGGCTCGAAGCCGCGGCTGCTCATACCCGCCTTCCCGGTGCTGGTCCCGCTCGCGATCGCGCTGGCCCGGCTGCGCCCGGCGCGCACGGCGCTGGTCCTGGGCTCGGTGGCGGTGGGCTCCGCGGTGTACGCGGCCTGGTGGCTGCATGGCTCGGGACCGCCGTGACGCCCGGGCGACGCCCCGGGAAACAGTGAGGAACGCCACGGCCAATCGCCGATAAACACCCCTGTAAGAATTCTATAAAGAGATCGCGGATCGCTGATAGGAACGCCAGCGCACAAATGCGCCCGGGCCTCGTGCATTCCTTGGAAAGGGGCGGCCAAAAGCTGCCCGACGAGACGCACCCCACATCACATCGTCATCACAAAGCGACCTGATCGACTGAACCCCCCTGTCACGCAATGTAACGTCGATTAGGTGCGTACCGAAGACAAGCTCCTCAAGGAGGAGCGACCTACCGATCTCGCGCGGCGCGATCTCGCGCGACCGCGGATGACCCGAACACGCTTCTGGCTGCTCGGAACCACCCTCGCGGTCTATGCCGCGACCGTGATCGGCGTGCTCACCACCTCATGGCTGGTGAAGCTCGACTGGCAGATCATGCTCTTCCGGCCCTACAAGCAGTGGCCGGAGTTCCACATGCTCCTGGACTACTTCGTGGTGATGGGCCAGCGCGGTCCCACCGCGGTGGCGGTCGCCGCCTGGCTGGGGTGGTGCTGCTACCAGCAACGGACCTTGCGGCCGGGGCTGGTACTGGGCACCTCACTGCTGCTGCTGAACATCACCGTGGGCGCCGTGAAGATCGGCTTCGGGCGGCTCGGCCCGCACTACGCGACGAGCGTCGGCTCCAATGAGATGTGGGACATCGGCGATATATTTCCTTCGGGTCACACCGCGAACGCCGTGGTCACCTGGGGTGTGCTGGCCTATCTGGCGACCACTCCCCTGGCCCGCAGGGTCGCCTCGCTGATCGCCGCGGGCTTCGCCTTCGGCGTTGGCATGACAACCGTCTACCTCGGTACCCACTGGCTGAGCGACGTGGTGCTGGGCTGGGCCGCCGGGGTGCTGGTCCTGCTGGCCCTGCCGTGGCTGGAGCCCGCGATGGCCCGTGCCGAGGCGCTGGTGCTGGGCCTGTACCGGCGGCTGCGCGACGGCAGGGCGCCGGTGCGCGTACCCTCCGCACGGCCTGCCCCCGGCCCCGACCTGGCCACACCGTGGGCGGCGGCGCGCGACGACGGGTCCCCGGTGCGCGAGCCGGTGAGCGTGGTCGGCCGGCCGGGCGCCTCCGGGCGGGTGCCCGAGGCGCGCCCGCACCACGCGGGGCGGCAGCACACCGTCCGCTCCGAGCGCACCCCGGTCACCCCGGTCGGCAGCCGCCGTCCGCCGCACGCCGACCGCGTGCCCCGCACCACGACCCCGTTCGGCCCCTCGGCCGGGCGCGGCCGCACCCCCGCCACCGGCGGCTAGCCGCCCGGCGCACCGCGGGCCGGTACGCACACCCCCGCGGCCCGCAGCGCAACGACGGCCCAGCGCCACGGAAACGGCCCCGGAAGCTCCTGAGAGAGCTTCCGGGGCCGTTTCCGTGCCCGCGGGCCGGGCGGGATACGGAAGGCGCGCGTCAACCGCGCCAGCAGCGCCGCACGGCGTCGTCGGCGACCTCGAAATTAATACGGCCGCGCAGATACTCCATCGTGATGATCGCGCCCGGCGGAAGCGCCCGCACGGTGGTCCAGCCACGCTCGCGCGCCACATCCTCGGCGGCCCGGGCATCGAGCCCCACATAACTGTCGAGGTCGTCATCGGGTTCGGCCGGAAGGTTCGGTACAGGTCCCATGACAGCCACGGTAGGCGCAGCCGAAGTCATTCGTCACACTTGTGTCACAGAAAACACGCCCGGGTTTGTCATCGACTTTGTCACTCTTACGAGCCGCGTGTTGACGTCCGAAAGATGACGGAGAGTTTTCGTCGATATCCCTTGTCAAAGGCGAGGCTCTGGTATGGACCGGAGGCCTCCCATGACATGTCCCGAGGGGAATTCACCGGCCACGGGAATATGCCACCGCTGATCGGGCACCCGGCATCCGGAGCGCACAATTCCGACACAAATCGGGGAATTCGAACCCCGAGGTTTACCCCGCCGGGACCGCGGTACCCGGCGCCATCGAGGCGAACATGACAGACGCATCCGATGGAACCCGCAAGAAGACGGCGACCGGTGGCCCGAGCCCACTGGCGCTCCTGCGATCCGCCCGGGAACAGCTCACCGAACTGACGGGCCTGTACCCCGAGTCGATGCCCCGTCTGGAGGAGACCGACGAGGGCTGGGTCCTGGACGTCGAGGTGGTGGAGCTGGCCAGGGTGCCGGAGACGATGAGCCTGATGGCCCTGTACGAGGTGACGCTCGACGCGGACGGCCAGCTCACCGGCTACCGCCGCATCCGCCGTTACGAGCGCGGGCGAAGTGACCGCGGCTGACCGGCAAGGGGGAACGGCCGGCCCGGCCGGACACGAGAGGACACACACGAGATGACCACGGTTGTTCCGGCACAACAGGGCAGGGGCGGGGGCGGCAGCAGCGGCCTCTACGATGTCCTGGAACTGATCCTCGACCGCGGCCTGGTGATCGACGCGTTCATCCGCGTCTCCCTGGTCGGCATCGAGATCCTCAAGATCGATATCCGCGTCGTGGTGGCGAGCGTCGACACCTACCTCCGGTTCGCCGAGGCGTGCAACCGCCTCGACCTGGAGTCCGGGCCGAACAAGTCCCCCGGCATCCCCGAGATCCTCGAGGGCGCCACCGAGAGCGGCGCCCGCAGCAAGACCAAGGGCGCGCTGTCCGGGGCCGGTGAGACCGTCTCCAAGGCCGCCCACTCGGTGGCCGATGCGCTCCGGGGCGACGAGGAGCCCGAGCCAGAGGAAGCGCCCGCGCGCACCCGCTCCCGGCGCCCGGCGGCCCGCAAGTCGGGTCAGTCCGCGTCGCGGAAGGCGGAGGAGAGCTGATGAGCACCTATGTGTACGGGATCGCCCGCGGCTCCCTCCCGGACCTGGGCGACACGCTGCTCGGCATCGGCGATCCACCGCTGCCGGTCCGCGCCCTGAACGAGGGCGAGCTGGCCGCGATCGTCAGCGACTGCCCGCCGGAGCTGAAGCCCCGGCGCCGCGATCTGCTGGCCCACCAGCACGTGCTGACCGAGATGAGCGACAAGCGCTCGGTGCTGCCGATGCGGTTCGGCTCGGTCTCCGCCAGCGACGAGGACGTCCGCTCGGTGCTGCACCAGCACGCCGACCGCTATGAGGACCAGCTCCAACGGCTGGCCGACCGGGTGGAGTACAACGTCAAGGCGGTGCACGACGAGGACGCGGTGCTCCACCAAGTGCTCTCCGAGGAGCCGGAGTTGCGGCAGATGGCCGAGGCCAACCGGGCCGCCGGCGGCGGCACCCACGAGGAGCGGATGCGCTTCGGCGAGCTGGTGGCGAACGCGGTACGGGCCAGTGAGGTGCGCGACGCGCGGATCGTGGAGGAGGCGCTCGCCCCCACCGTCGAGGCGGCGCGTCCCGGCCCGGAGGGCGGCGGCTGGTTCCTGAGCCTGTCGCTGCTGCTGGCCAAGGACGGCGCCGAACCGCTGCTGGAGGCGGTCGCCGACCTGGAGAGCACCCACCCCTGGATGAAGCTGCGGGTGAACGGCCCGCTGCCGCCCTACAGCTTCGTCGAATCCTGATGCTGCTGATCGGCTGGGTGCTCGGACAGGTGCTCGCGGCGGCGGAACGCGAGTACTACGACCCGGCCGCGATCCAGCGCGAGCTGATGGCCCTGGCGACGCGGCTGGAGGACGGGGAGATCGACGAGGCGGAGTTCGAGCAGCGGGAGGACGTGCTGCTCGACCGGCTGGAGGAGGCGCAGCAATGGGCGAACGGGACCCTGTGACCACCGCGTACGGCTCACCCTCGGCGTCATCGGCGTACGGATCGTCGGCGCCATACGGTGCGCCCGGCGGGTCCGGGCTCGCCACCCGTGGTGAATCGGCCAACCTCGCCGACATCCTGGAGCGGGTGCTCGACAAGGGCGTGGTCATCGCGGGCGACATCCGCATCAATCTGCTCGACATCGAACTCCTCACGATCAAGCTGCGGCTGATCGTGGCCTCCGTCGACAAGGCCAAGGAGATGGGCATCGACTGGTGGGAGCACGACCCGTCGCTGTCGTCGCGCGCCCGCCGCGACCCGGCGTCCGTACCGGCGTCCGCACCGGCACCGCCGGTGGAGAACGGCACGAGCGAGGAGGCGCCCGGATGACCGACGCGACCCACCTGAGCGAAGCGGCCGAAGCAGCCGAAGCGACGGAAACGACCGCGCCGACCGCGCCGACCGCGGCGGCCGAAGCGGCCGAAGCGACCGAAGCGACCGAAGCGACCGAAGCGACCGGAACGCTGGAGTACGCGTACGCCGTCGTCCGCGAGGCCGACATCCCGCGCACCGCCCTGGAACCGGTGCGCGGGGTCGCGGGCGAACCGGTGCGCGCCGTCCGCCATCTGGGGCTCGCCGTGCTGACGGGCCCCGTACCGGCCGCCGACTTCGACGCGGAGCCGCTGCGCGCGCGGCTGGAGGACCTGGCGTGGCTGGAGGGAGTCGCCCGCGCCCATCAGCGGGTGGTCGACACCGCCGGGGCGGACACCTGCGTCATCCCGGTCCGGATGGCCACCGTCTGCCGTGGCGAGGACGGGCTGCGGCGGATGCTCGCCACCGGCCGGGACCGGTTCACGGCGGCGCTGGACCGGCTGGAGGGCCGGGTGGAGTGGGGCGTCAAGGTGTACGCGGCGTCCGTCCCGGCCGAGGAGCCGCCCGCCGAGCCCTCGGCCGCCGCCTCGGGCCGCGACTATCTGCGCCGCCGCAGCGCGCAGCGGCGCGCCTCCGAACAGCGCTGGGAGCACACGGAGGAGGGCGCGCGCCGGGTGCACGAGACGCTCACCGCGCTCGCCGAGGGCGCCCGGCTGCATTCGCCGCAGGACGTACGGCTGTCCGGGGAGGCGGCTCGCAATGTGCTCAACGCGGCGTACCTCGTCCCGGGCGAGGACAGCGAGGTGTTCGCGGAGCGGGTGGGCGAGCTGGCCGGGCGCGAGAGCGGGCTGCGGCTGGAGCTGACCGGCCCGTGGGCGCCGTACTCCTTCGTCGCCGCCGAGGGCAACGAACGGGCCGAGCCATGACCACGAGCCCGCTCGCGCACCGGCAGATCGCCCTGGTGGACCTGCTGGACCGGCTGCTCGCGGGCGGCGTCGTCATCACCGGCGACGTGACCCTGCGCATCGCCGACGTGGACCTCGTACGCATCGATCTGCGCGCGCTCATCAGCTCGGTGAACGAGAACGTGCCGTCCCCCTGGGACGGATGGGAGGAACCGTGAGCCGGAAGGTGGAGCTGGACCAGGACACGGTCGAGCGCGATCTGATGAAGCTGGTGCTGACCGTCGTCGAGCTGCTCCGGCAGCTGATGGAACGGCAGGCGCTGCGCCGGGTGGACCAGGGCGATCTGACCGAGGACCAGGAGGAGCGGATCGGGCAGACCCTGATGCTGCTGGAGGACCGTATGGGGACGCTGTGCGACCGCTACGGCATCGAGGAGTCCGACCTGAACCTCGACCTCGGGCCGCTCGGCCCGCTGCTGCCCCCAAGGGAGTGACAGCGCCCTGAGAGCGTGACACCTGGGACATAGCCTCGCGGATCACCGCAAACAGGGCGATCATGGGCCGGAGCCGATCCCAGTGACAGCTTCAGGGAGCCCCGATGGTGACGGACACCGAGCGCCCCGCGGCCGGACGGGCCCGGCCGCCGCGCCGGGGCCGGGGCGGCGGCCGGGTGATGGTCGACTGGCTGACCACGACCGACCACAAGAAGATCGGCCATCTCTATCTGATCTCCTCGTTCGGCTTCTTCCTGGCGGGCGGGGTGCTGGCGCTGCTGATGCGCGCCGAACTGGCCCGCCCCGGCATCCAGATCCTCTCCCAGGAGGCCTACAACCAGGCGTTCACCCTGCACGGCACGATCATGCTGCTGCTGTTCGCGACCCCCGCCTTCGCCGGGTTCGCCAACGAGATCATGCCGCTGCAGATCGGCGCGCCCGATGTCGCCTTCCCCCGTCTCAACATGCTGTCGTACTGGCTGTATCTGTTCGGCGGGCTGATCGTGGTGGCCGGTCTCATGACGCCGGGCGGCGGCGCGGACTTCGGCTGGACCGCCTATGCCCCGCTGAACAGCGGCGTGCGCTCGCCCGGCGTCGGCGCCGACATGTGGATCATGGGGCTCGCGCTCTCCGGGTTCGGCACCATCCTCGGCGCGGTGAACTTCCTGACGACCATCATCACGATGCGCGCCCCGGGAATGACGATGTTCCGGATGCCGATCTTCACCTGGAACACCCTCTTCACCTCGATCCTGATCCTGCTGGCGTTCCCGGTGCTGGCGGCGGCGCTGCTGGTGCTGGAGGCGGACCGGCGGTTCGGGGCGAGGGTCTTCGAGGCGGCGAACGGCGGGGCGCTGCTGTGGCAGCACCTGTTCTGGTTCTTCGGCCATCCCGAGGTCTACATCATCGCGCTGCCGTTCTTCGGCATCATCACCGAGATCATCCCGGTCTTCTCACGCAAGCCGGTCTTCGGCTATCTGACGCTGGTCGGCGCGACGATGGCCATCACCGCGCTGTCGGTGGTGGTCTGGGCCCACCATATGTTCGCCACCGGGGCGGTACTGCTGCCCTTCTTCTCCCTGCTGTCCTTTCTGATCGCGGTGCCCACCGGGGTGAAGTTCTTCAACTGGATCGGCACCATGCGGGGCGGTTCGCTGTCCTTCGAGGCGCCCATGCTGTGGGCGGTCGGCTTCATGGTGAGCTTCCTGTTCGGCGGGCTGACCGGCGTCATCCTGGCCTCGCCCCCGCTGGACTTCCACGTCACGGACAGCTATTTCGTCGTCGGCCACTTCCACTACGTGGTCTTCGGGACCGTGGTGTTCGCGATGTTCGCGGGCTTCTACTTCTGGTGGCCCAAGTTCACCGGGAAGATGCTGGACGAGCGGCTGGCCCGGATTCACTTCTGGACGCTGTTCACCGGCTTCCATCTCACGTTCCTGGTGCAGCACTGGCTGGGCGCGGAGGGGATGCCGCGCCGCTACGCCGACTATCTGGCGGCGGACGGCTTCACGGCGCTCAACACGGTCTCCACGATCGGCGCCTTCCTGCTGGGGCTCTCGACGCTGCCGTTCCTCTACAACGTCTGGAAGACGGCCCGGTACGGCAGAGAGGTCGAGGCGGACGACCCCTGGGGGTTCGGCCGCTCGCTGGAGTGGGCGACCTCCTGTCCGCCGCCCCGCCACAACTTCCTGACGCTGCCGCGGGTGCGCACCGAGTCGCCCGCCTTCGACCTGCACCATCCCGAGGTGGCCCAGATCGAGCAGGAGCGGGACCAGCAGCTGACGGGGCAAGGCTCGGTCAGCCCGGGGCCGGATCGTCCGGAAGGCGATCGTCCGGAGTCCGGTCGCCCAGGGCGCGGTCGTCCAGGGCGCGGTCCAGCCGGTCCCTGAGCGCGCGGATGTGCCCGGTGAGCGCGGCCGGTTCGCGCACCTCGAAGTCGAAGCCGGTCAGCGCGATGTGGACCACCAGGGCGTCGAGGGCATGGGCCCCGGTGTGCAGCAGACAACTGTGCTCGTCGACCGCCTCCAACACCCCCACCAGGGGCGAGATGCGCTGCGCCGCCCGCTCTGCGGGCACCCGCAGCAGGACGGTGGCCCGCTCGCGGTAGACGGCGCCGGACACGCCCCGGGCGACATACTCGGCGAGATCGTCCGCGGGCGGGCGGCGCGGGGTGAAGCGGGGGCCGTGCGGCGGAGTGGGGGTGATGCGGTCGGCCCGGTACGTACGCCAGTCGTCCCGGTCCACGTCCCAGGCGACCAGGTACCACCTGCGCTGCGCGGCGACGAGGCGGTGGGGTTCCGCGGTGCGGCGGGTGACCGTACCGCCGTGGTCGCGGTAGGTGAAGCGCAGCCGCTGGGCGTCCCGGCAGGCGCCCGCGATCTCGATCAGGACCGCCGGGTCCACCCCGGCGCCCGGGGGCGTGCCGAGCATCGGCACGGTGAACGAACTCAGCGCGCTCACCCGGCGGCGCAGCCGGTCCGGCAGCACCTGTTCCAGTTTGGCGAGGGCGCGTACCGAGGTCTCCTCGATGCCCTCGACACCGCCCGCGGCCTGGCGCAGCCCGACCGCGACCGCCACCGCCTCCTCGTCGTCCAGCAGCAGCGGCGGCAGCTGGGCGCCCGCGCCGAGCCGGTAGCCGCCCGCCGTGCCGGGGGCGGAGTGCACGGGGTAGCCCAGCTCGCGCAGCCGGTCGATGTCACGGCGCACCGTGCGCGGGGTGACGCCGAGCCGGTCGGCGAGGTCCGTGCCGGACCATTCGCGGTGGGCCTGCAGAAGGGAGAGCAGACGGAGCAGCCGGGCCGAGGTCTCCAACATGAGGCCGAGTCTGCCAGCCCTTGAGGACGGGTCGTGTCCTCAAGGGTCTCAGTCCGGGTCGGCGACCTTCACCGACAGATCGTTGTCGACGGTGTAGTACGGACGGACCGTGGCGGTGCCGTGCGGGGCGTCGACCGTGCGCACCGGATAGGTGAAGATCTCCTTCTTGTCCGCGACGTCGTCCAGTATCCGGGCGAGCCGGACCGGGGCCGCCGTCCCGTCCGCCGGGCGCAGCCACAGGTTCCACAGGTCCGCGCCGCCGCCCCAGTTCTCCGCGAGCCGCGCGTACGGAAGGGTGAAGGAGAACCCGGCGCCGTCCGCCGTCACCGGCGCCGTGCGCACCAGGGTCTTGTCGCGGCGGCAGCGCGCCTCGACCACCGCACCGGCCAGCCAGTCGCCCGGCGACTCCACCCGGTACAGCCGCCCGCTGACCGCCATCGCGCCGTCCTCCAGCCGGATCTCCCCGGCCTCGGCGTGCGGCACCCGGCGCCAGGTGCGCAGGCTGAGGTTGTCGTGCTTGGTGGCGTAGGGGATGCGGACGGACAGCGGCGAGGTGCTGGGGCCGGGCCTGCGGTCGACCAGGGAGCGCAGATCGCGCAGGCCCGGGGCGAGCCGCTCGGGCTCCTGGTCCCCGTACGCGACGAACACGTCCCAGCGGCCCTCGGGCAGGGCGACGGTGCCGGGCAGCGCGGCCTGTAACCGGCCGTCGGCGGTGGGGCCGAGCGGCAGCCGGACCTCGTCGTCGGCGGCGGGCGGCCCGGCGCCGCGCAGCCTCAGGACCAGCGCCCCGTTCCAGTCGTCGTAGCTCCCCGGCTCCGGGCGGGGCCAGTCGGAGATGTGGAAGGTGAGTCCACCGGCGGAGTCCGCGACGCAGTCGGCGCGCGTCGGGGCGGCCTCGGCGGCTTCACTCATGCTGTCCCCTTCAATGGGCTCCATGGGCTCCCCGGGCTCAATGGGCTCGGCTGCTCTCGCTGTCGCGCTCCCGCTCATGCCATTCGCACCCTTCGCATCGCCTCGGTCGTCGCCATCGCCCCGCCGACCAGCGAGCCGCGGGCCCGGTGCAGCGAGCCGCGCAGTCCGCCGCGCGTCGCCAGATCGGCGAAGAGGGACTCGTAGCGCCCGGCCACCCGGGACGGGTCGAAGCGCGCGGAGTCCCGCAGCGCCGCCTGGCCCATCTGCTGCCGCAGTTCGTCGTCGTTGATGAGGTCCAGCAGCGCGGCGGCGATCGCCTCCGTGTCGCCGGAGGGGACGAGACGGCCGTCCACGCCGTCGTCGATGATCTCGGCCGGGCCGTGCGGGCAGTCCGTGGCGACCACCGGCAGACCGCAGCGCATGGCCTCCACGATGGTCATGCCGAACGACTCCAGGCTGGAGGTGACGGCCGCTATCGAGCCCTTGGCCCACTCGGGGTCGAGGGGGTTGGCGGGGCCCATGAGGAAGACGTGGTTGTAGAGGCCGAGCTTGTCGATGAGGGCGCGCAGCTTGGCGCGCTGCTCGCCGCCGCCGTAGATCCGCAGCCGCCAGTCCGGGCGGGCCGCGCTGACCTTCGCGAACGCCCGTATCAGCAGGTCGTACCGTTTCACCGGGGCGAGCCGGCCGGCCGCGACGACCCATTTGCCGGTGCCGTCGGCCGGTTCCACCCCGGGCTCGGGAACGCTGTTGGGCACGGACTCGATCCGTACGCCCGGCAGCCGCATGTCGTCGCGGTAGTCCTTGGCGTCGGCCTCGGTGACGGTGGTGACCGCGTCCAGCCGCGGGTAGAAGCCGCGCAGCGTCCGCTTCAGCCCCTTGGAGTGAGTGCTGAGCGTCAGATGTTCCTGGCCGACCCGGACCGGGCCGCGGCGCGCCTCCCGGGCGATGTGCACATTGAGGCCCGGGCGGGTGCCGACCACCACGTCGGCCTCGATCTGCCGCAGATGGTCGCCGATCCGGCGGTCGGTGAGCGCGCTGTACTGCTCGTACCGGCCCTCGGTGACCGGGAAGGCGTGCGCGGGCCGCGTGTACGCGGGGTCGTCGCCTTCGTAGCCGGGGCTGTTCTTACGGATGTC
Source organism: Streptomyces sp. NPDC005962 (assembly GCF_040629205.1). Lineage (NCBI taxonomy): Bacteria > Bacillati > Actinomycetota > Actinomycetes > Kitasatosporales > Streptomycetaceae > Streptomyces > Streptomyces sp. NPDC005962. The sequence goes on from NZ_JBEXVE010000020.1 coordinate 152,107, forward strand.
GACGAGATGCCTGACCCGCACGTTCGGCCCCGGGTCGAAGATCGGCTGATCCCGGTGGCGGAACACCGAGACGACCTCCACGTCGTGTTGCTCGCTCAGCGTGCGGGCAAGGTTGTACGTGGTCCGGATCGTCCCGCCGATCCCGTACGCGTTGTGAATCAGGAATGAGATGTGCATCTGTCCCGTATCCCACCGTTTCCCCGCGGACAGGAGGTCTCGTCCGCCTTCTACGAGGTAAGACCACAAAAGCGGTTGCATGGTTGGGTGCCATCACCGTCTTGTTCCCCAACAGATAGGAAATCGGTAGCCAATTCAGGGAACTTCCAGGGGAACATGTGCATCACAGGTGTGGCGGGCGGTGGCCGCGTGACCCCCGCCGTGGATGGCCGTTGTCTACGTATGAGCCGGGGACCGCCCGGCGACGGACCGAGACCGAGGAGCCACCCGTGCCGCGCATGCTCGACGTCAGCGATGACGTACGCGCCGAGATCGGCGACGAAGAAGCCGACCGGCTGCTCGCCGGTGACCAAGCCCCGGGCGCCTACGACTGCACGTCCTGCCGCACCCCCGGCAACTCCGACCAGGAGCGCACCAGCACGGTGCTGTTCGTGGGGCAGGAGACCGCCGTACTCGCGTTCGCGCACGCCACCTGCGTCCCCTCCCAGGTCGTCCCGGTCTCCGAGGAGCAGCTGGCCGGTGCCGTACGGTCCATCACCGCCGAGGAATCCTCGCCGTACGGGGCCGAGCCGCCCGCCGCCTCCGCCTATCCCTACTCCGCCCCGTACTCCACCCAGCACTCCGTGCCGCATGCCGCCCCGCCGCCGCCCCAGCAGGCGGTGCTCGGCGTCACCAGCGGGGTGGTGCTGGTGGGCGGCGAGCAGCGCCCGGCGCTGGTCGTCGAGCCGACCGGGCCGATCACCCGGCCCGGCGCGACCGGGCACGGCGACGACTTCCTGCCGCTCCTCACCGAGCAGGGCTTCCTGCCGGTGGTCGACCTCGGCCGGCCGCCGGTGGCCATCCCCGGCTGGTCGGTGCTGCTCGCCATGGGACAGCTGCACGCGGTGCTGATGCCGGCGGCGAACGGCGGCTCCCCGGTGGCCTGGTGGCAGGCGCACAACCCGATGCCGCTCAGCGAGGGCTGGCGCAGCGCGGTGGGCCGCTCCCAGCAGGTCCTGGTGTACGCGGCCGCGGCGGGCACGATCGGCACCCAGCCGCGGGAGGACCAGCTGCGCACCGCCCTGGACCGGGCCGCCGCGCGCGGCGCGCTGGTCGGCGCCTCGATGCCGCTCGCGGGTACCTGAGCCGGTGACCCACCCCGTCCCGGGCTGCCGCTGCCTGATCAAAGCGGCCCATTCGCCGCCGATGCCGCATCCCAAGAGCGGCCTGGTCGTTGGCACATACGTGCACGGATACGACCTCCCCTACCGCTCCCCCTCTTACGCCCACATCCCGGCCATGCGCCCGGCGCTGGAGGCGTCGCCCGACCCGTGGCGGCACTCCGCGACGCCGATCTACGACGCGCTGTACGCGGAGTACCGGCGGCTGTTCCGGGCGCTGCCCGGTGACCGGTCGGACGAGGAGGATCTGGGGTTCGTCGCGTTCAGCGCCATCGGCCAGCCCCGCGGCCTGACCAGCGGCGGCCACGGCGGAGCCTGGGACACCGGCGGGCTGTACTACCGCACGACGTACCTCCCCGCCCTGCCGCCCGGCCAGCGCGACGGGCGCTACTGAGCGCCGCCGAGGACGTGGCGCCACCGCCTCCGGTGGCGCCCCTCGCGGTCGTTACCTCTTGCGCGGTCGTTACTTCTTGCGGCCGCGCTTCTCGCGCACCCGCACCGAGATCTGGATCGGGGTGCCCTCGAAGCCGAACTCCTCGCGCAGCCGCCGCTCGATGAAGCGCCGGTAGCCCGCCTCCAGGAAGCCCGAGGCGAAGAGGACGAACCTCGGCGGCCGGGTTCCGGCCTGGGTGCCGAACAGGATGCGGGGCTGCTTGCCGCCGCGGACCGGGTGCGGGTGGGAGGCGACGATCTCGCCGAGGAACGAGTTCAGCCGCCCGGTCGGCACCCGGGTCTCCCAGCCCGCCAGCGCCGTCTCGATCGCCGGGACGAGCTTCTCCATGTGGCGGCCGGTGCGGGCCGAGACGTTGACCCGGGGCGCCCACTGGATCTGCGCCAGCTCGGTCTCGATCTCGCGCTCCAGGTAGTAGCGGCGCTCCTCGTCGAGGGTGTCCCACTTGTTGTACGCGATGACCAGCGCGCGCCCGGCCTCCACGGCCATCGTGATGATCCGCTGGTCCTGGACGCTGATGGACTCGCTGGTGTCGATGAGGATGACCGCGACCTCGGCCTTCTCCACGGCGGCCGCGGTGCGCAGCGAGGCGTAGTAGTCCGCGCCCTCCTGGAGGTGGACGCGGCGGCGGATACCGGCGGTGTCCACGAACTTCCAGGTGACCCCGCCGAGTTCGATCAGCTCGTCCACCGGGTCGCGGGTGGTGCCCGCGACCTCGTTGACGACCACGCGCTCCTGGCCCGCCACCTTGTTGAGCAGCGAGGACTTGCCGACGTTCGGGCGGCCGATGAGCGCGATACGGCGCGGGCCGCCGACGGTGGCCCCGAAGATCTGGGACGGGCCCTCGGGCAGCGCCTCCAGCACCGCGTCGAGCATGTCGCCGGTGCCCCGGCCGTGCAGGGCGGAGACCGGCTGCGGCTCGCCGAGGCCGAGCGACCACAGCATCGACGCGTCCGCCTCGCCGCTCTGGCCGTCGACCTTGTTGGCGCACAGCACGACCGGCTTCCCGGCCCGGCGCAGCAGCTTGACGACGGCCTCGTCGGTGTCGGTCGCGCCGACCGTGGCGTCCACCACGAAGAGCACCGCGTCGGCGGCCTCGATGGCGAACTCGGCCTGCGTGGCGACAGACGCGTCGATGCCGAGCACGTCCTGTTCCCAGCCGCCGGTGTCGACCACCTTGAAGCGGCGGCCGGACCACTCGGCCTCGTAGGTGACGCGGTCGCGGGTGACGCCCGGCTTGTCCTCGACGACCGCCTCACGGCGGCCGATGATCCGGTTCACCAGGGTCGACTTGCCGACATTCGGGCGGCCTACGACGGCGAGCACCGGCAGCGGGCCGTGGCCCGCCGCGGCGAGATCGCCCTCGACCTGTTCCAGGTCGAAGCCCTCCTGCGCGGCGAGGTCCATGAACTCCGCGTACTCGGCGTCGCCCAGCTCTCCGTGCTCGTCGCCGCCGCTGTGGATCTGGTCGTTCATGAAGTGATGTCCTCGTCGTCCCTCAGTGCCGCGCGCCCTCGTTGAGCGCGCGGTCTATGTCTCGTTGTGGCGGCCGGTGAGCCGCCTGGCGCTCTCCAGGTGCTCGCCCAGACGCTTCTGGATGAGCGCGGTCGCCTCGTCCAGCGCCGCCCGGGTCCGCCGGCCGCTGCCGTCCCCCGCCCGGAACGGGTCGCCGTAGACCACGTCGACCCGGCTGCGCAGCCTCGGCAGCGCCCGGGCCCGCCCGTCGGCCCGCCGCTGCTCACCGGTGCCGAGCACGGCGACCGGCACGATCGGGGCGCCGGACCGGACCGCGAAGTACGCGAGCCCCGAGCGCAGCGACGCGAAGTCGCCCTCGCCGCGGGTGCCCTCCGGGAAGATCCCCAGCACGCCGCCGCGCTCCAGCAGGCCCAGCGTGTGGGTGATCGCGGTGCGGTCGGCGCTCGTCCGGTCCACCTTCACCTGGCCGAGGGAGCGCATGATCGGGTCCAGGGGACCGACGAACGCCTCCTTCTTGACCATGAAGTGCGTCGGGCGGGGCGAGGTGCCGATGATCATCGGGCCGTCGACGTTGTGGGAGTGGTTCCCGGCCAGGATGACCGGACCGCCGGTCGGGACCCGCCAGGCGCCCAGCACCCGCGGCCGCCACAGTCCGTACATCAGGCCGATGCCGATGCGGCGCCCCACCACGGCGCCGGCCGCGCTCGGCAGCGCCGGGTCGGCGGGGGCGCTCACGCGGCGGCCCGCTTCTCCTCGACCAGCGTGACCACGCACTCGATGACCTGGTCGAGGGTGAGATCGGTGGTGTCGACCTCGACCGCGTCGTCCGCCTTCGCCAGCGGCGACGCCTTGCGGCCCGAGTCGGCGGCGTCCCGCTTGGCGAGCGCCGCCTGGGTGGCGGCCAGGTCGGAGGCGTCCTTGCCCTTGAGCTCACCGCTGCGGCGGGCGGCCCGCGCCTCGGCGGAGGCGGTGAGGAAGACCTTGAGGTCGGCATCCGGGAGCACGGTGGTGCCGATGTCCCGGCCCTCGACGACCATGCCGCGCGGCGCCTCGGTGGCGATCGTCCGCTGCAGCTCGGTGATCACCTGGCGCACCTCGGGGACCGCGCTGACCGCGCTGACCCGGGAGGTGACCTCCTGGGTGCGGATCGGCCCGGAGACGTCGGCGCCGTCGACGGTGATCGCCGGGGCGGCCGGGTCGGTGCCGGAGACGATGACCGGCTTGCGGGCGGCGTCGGCCACGGCGATGGCGTCGTCGACGTCGATGCCGTTGTTCACCATCCACCAGGTGATCGCCCGGTACTGGGCGCCGGTGTCCAGGTAGCCGAGGCCGAGCTTGGCCGCGACGGCCTTGGAGGTACTGGACTTGCCCGTGCCAGCGGGGCCGTCGATCGCGACAATCACTGCTGCCGGGGCGGTCCGGGCGGCGGTTTCCACGGTGACAGACACCTTTCGTATGCACGGGGCTGGGTTGAACGGAGCTTATTGAGTCCCGGACAAGGTTACTGGCTCATCCGGGGCTCCCGGTCACTGCCGGATGGACCAGCCCCGCTCGCGGAGGGCCTTGGTCAGCCCGGGGGCGGCGGACGGCTCCACCATCAGCTGGATCAGGCCCGCCTGCTGGCCGGTGGCGTGCTCGATCCGTACGTCCTCGATGTTGACGCCCGCCCGGCCCGCGTCGGCGAAGATCCGGGCCAGCTCGCCCGGCTGGTCGCCGATGAGAACCGTCACGGTCTCATAGACGGCCGAGGCGGCGCCGTGCTTGCCCGGCACCCGCTCGCGCCCGGCGTTGCCGCGGCGCAGCACGTCCTCGATCCCGGCCGCTCCCCCGCCGCGCTTGGCCTCGTCGGCCGACTGCAGCGCGCGCAGCGCCCGTACCGTCTCGTCCAGGTCGGCGGCGACCCCGGCGAGCACGTCGGCGACCGGGCCGGGGTTGGCGGACAGGATGTCGATCCACATGGCCGGGTCGGAGGCCGCGATCCGGGTCACATCGCGGATGCCCTGGCCACAGAGGCGTACCGCGGTCTCGTCGGCGTCCCGCAGCCGCGCCGCGACCATGCTGGAGAGCAGATGCGGGGTGTGCGAGACGAGCGCCACGGCCCGGTCGTGGGCGTCGGCGTCCATCACCACGGGCACGGCGCGACAGAGCGCGACCAGTTCCAGTGCGAGATTGAGCACTTCGGTATCGGTGTCGGGGCCGGGTGTGAGCACCCATGGCCGCCCCTCGAACAGATCCGCGGTGGCGGCCAGCGGCCCGGAGCGCTCCCGGCCGGCCATCGGATGCGTCCCGATGTACCGGGTCAGGTCGCAGCCCAGCTCGTCCAGCTCACGGCGCGGCCCGCCCTTGACGCTGGCCACGTCCAGACAGGCCCGCGCCACGCCCCGGCGCAGCACGTCGGCCACCGTGCGGGCGACGTACGCGGGCGGTACGGCGACGATCGCCAGGTCCACCGGCCCGTCCGGCTCCTCCTGGGTACCGGCGCCGAGCGCCTCGGCGGTCCGGGCCGCGTCCGCGTCGTGGTCGGCGAGGTGGACGTGGATACCGCGGCCCGCGAGGGTGAGCGCGGCGGAGGTACCGATCAGTCCGGTGCCGATGACGAGGGCTGTTCTCACTGGGCGATGTCCTTGCGGAGGGTCGCCGCGGCGCCGAGGTAGACATGGGCGACGTCGGTCTTGGCGAGGTCGGTCTCGACGTGCGCGAGTATCCGGACGACCCGCGGCATGGCCCCGGCGATGTCCAGCTCCTGCGCGCAGATCAGCGGCACGTCGGTGATCCCGAGCTTGCGCGCGGCCACCGCGGGGAAGTCGCTGTGCAGATCGGGTGTGGCGGTGAACCAGACGCTGATCAGATCGTCCGGCACCAGGCTGTTGCGCTCCAGGATGGCGGTCATCAGCTCGGAGACCTGCTCCTGCATGTGCCCCGCCTCGTCCCGCTCCAGCTGGACCGCCCCGCGAACCGCTCGTACCGCCACGTCTGTGCTCCCTGCGCGTGCTGTGCCTGTGCCTGTGCTGCGTCTCACGCGTGTCCCGCGCGTCTGTCCTCCGTGCGTCCTACGCGCCGTACGCGTCGTACGCGTCCCCAGTGTCCCCGATCAGCCTAACGAGCCGGGCCCGTCCCCCGCTCACGCGTCCCACCGGGAGCCGAGCGACAGCAGCTCCTCGCGGTACTCGATCCGCTCCGTCCACTCCTCGGGCCAGGCCCCGGCGCCCAGATACGCACCGGCGAAGGCTCCGGCGAGGCAGCCGAGGGAGTCCGAGTCGCCGGAGGAGCAGGCGGCCCGGCGCAGGGCGAGCACCGGCTCCTCGGGGAAGAGCAGGAAACACAGCAGCCCGGTGGCCAGCGCCTCCTCCGCGATCCAGCCCGCGCCGGTGGCCAGGCACGGATCGGCCTCCGGGTCGGGGGCGCGCAGCGCGTCGTCCAGCCGGTCGAGGACGCCCAGGCACTCGTCCCAGCCGCGGGCCATGAACGTCGTGGGCGAGGGGTCGTGGGAGTGCCGCCAGAGGTCGCCGAGCCAGTCCTCGCGGTAGCGGGTGCGGTTCTCCTCGGCGTACGCGCGCAAGAGCCCGGGCAGCTCGGCCGGGCGGGCGCCCCGCGCCAGCACGTACACCGCGTGCGCGGTCAGCTCGCTCGCGGCGAGCGCCGTCGGATGCCCGTGGGTCAGCGCGGACTGGAGCTGCGCGGCCCCCGCCCGCTGGTCGCCGGTCAGCCCGGGTGCCAGCCCGAGGGGGGCGACGCGCATATTGGCGCCGCAGCCCTTGGAGCCGATCTGGCTGGCCTCCGCCCAGGGGCGCTCCTCCTGGCTGAGCAGATGGCAGGCCCGCAGACAGGTGGCGCCGGGGGCCCGGTTGTTGTCCGGGGAGCGCCACCACTCCACGAACTCCTCCCGCACCGGCCGGGTGAAGCGCGACGGCGCGAGCGGGCCGCGCTCCATCGCCGTGCGCAGTCCGCGGCCGAGCGCCAGGGTCATCTGGGTGTCGTCGGTGACGTACGCGGTGCCCGGGTGCCCCGGCAGCTCCATCTGCCGCCAGGGTCCGCAGGTGGCGAGGATCGCCGGGACGTCGTGGAACTCGGTCGGGAAGCCGAGGGCGTCACCGAGTGCCAGTCCGAGCAGAGATCCGGTCGCCGGGCGCCTGGCGGGCCCTATCAGAGCTCCACCTCGCGCATCAGCATGCCGACCTCGGTGTTGGTGAGGCGGCGGAGCCAGCCGGACTTCTGGTCGCCCAGGGGGATGGGGCCGAAGGCGGTGCGGACCAGCTTCTCGACCGGGAATCCGGCCTCGGAGAGCATGCGGCGGACGATGTGCTTGCGGCCCTCGTGGAGGCTGACCTCGACGAGGTAGTTCTTGCCGGTGTTCTGGACCACCTTGAAGTGGTCCGCGCGGGCGTAGCCGTCCTCCAGCTCGATGCCGTTCTTGAGCTGCTTGCCGAGGTCGCGCGGCAGCGGGCCCTGGATGGCGGCGAGGTAGGTCTTCTTGACGCCGTACCGGGGGTGGGTGAGGCGGTGGGCCAGCTCGCCGTGGTTGGTGAGCAGGATGATGCCCTCGGTCTCGGTGTCGAGGCGGCCGACGTGGAAGAGCCGGGTCTCGCGGTTGGTGACGTAGTCGCCCAGGCACTGGCGGCCGTCCGGGTCCTCCATGGTGGAGACCACACCGGCGGGCTTGTTCAGCGCGAAGAACAGATACGACTGGGTGGCGACGGTCAGCCCGTCGACCTTGATCTCGTCCTTCTCCGGGTCGACGCGCAGCCCCTGCTCGGTGACGACCTGGCCGTTGACCTCGACGCGGGCCTGGTCGATCAGGTCCTCGCAGGCGCGGCGCGAGCCCATGCCCGCACGGGCCAGGACCTTCTGCAGCCGCTCGCCGTCCTGCTCGCCGAACGTCTTGGGCAGCTTGGTCTGCGGCTTGTTGTGACGGGCCCGGTTCCGCTCCTCTATCTGGGCCTCGTACTCGCGCGGGCGGGCCGGGGCGGTCGGCTTCCGGCGGCCGCCGGTGCCCTTGGGGGCACCGCTCTTGGACGCGCCGCCCCGGGGGCCGCCGCCGCTGGGCTTCGGGGCGCTCGCGTCGTAACGGCGCTCCTCGGGGCGGGGGCGATCGGTGCGCTTCTGCTTGTCGTCGCGGCCGTTCCCGGCCCCGCGGTGGTTCTTGCCGCCGCTGCCGCCGCTACCGCCGCCGCTGCGGCCGTTACCGCCGCCGCTGCGGCCGTTACCGCCGCCGCTGCGGCCGCTACCGCTGCCCCTGCTGTTCCTGCCGCTGCTTCGCATCAAGTTTCCGTCTGAGAGTGGCTGGTGTCGTCTACGTCTACGTCTACGGGTGTTACGTCTGTGTCCGGTGCGTCCGGGTCGAACGAGGGCACGCCCTCCTGGGACTCGCCCTCGACCGCGTCCACCTCGGGGAGGAACGGTGCCAGCTCCGGAAGCTCGTCCAGGCCGCGCAGGCCCATCCGCTCCAGGAAGTAGTTCGTCGTCCTGTACAGGATCGCACCTGTTTCGGGTTCCGTGCCCGCCTCCTCCACCAGTCCGCGCTGCAGGAGGGTGCGCATCACGCCATCGCAGTTCACTCCACGGACGGCGGAGACGCGGGAACGGCTGACCGGCTGACGGTACGCGACTACCGCGAGGGTTTCCAAAGCGGCCTGGGTGAGCCGGGCGTGCTGGCCGTCCAGGACGAAGCCCTCGACGGCCGCGGCGAAGGCGGGCCGGGTGTAGTACCGCCAGCCGCCCGCGACCACCCGCAGCTCGAAGCCGCGGCCCTGCGCCGTGTACTCGTCCGCCAGCTCGCGCAGCGCGCCCGCGACCGCGCGGCGCGGGCGGTCCAGCACCTTGGCGAGGTGCTCCTCGGTGGCGGGTTCGTCGACGACCATGAGGACGGCTTCCAGCGCGGGCTTGAGGTCGAGCTCCGCGACCTCCGAGATCTCGGCCTCGGCGACCGGCTCACTCATGTCCGTACCTCCTGTGCCTGCGCGTTCTGTGGCTGTGCCTCTTGGTCGAACTCGTCGGTGACCAGCGGCCGCTGTCCGTCCTCCGCGCCCGACCAGCGCACCATGAGCGCGCCCAGCGCCTCCGGCTGTTCGAGCAGGACGGCGCGCTCCCGGTACAGCTCCAGCAGGGCCAGGAAGCGGGCCACGACGGTGAGGGTGTCCGGCGCGTCCGCGGTGAGCGTGGCGAAACTGGCCTCCCCCAGCTCCCGCAGCCGCCCCACCACCACCTCCGCCTGCTCCCGCACGCTGACCAGCGGGGCGTGGATGTGGTCGACGTACACCTGCGGCTTGGGCTTGGCCTGCATCGCCTTGACGGCCAGCTTCGCGAACCCCTCCGGGCCGATACGGATGACGACGTCGGGCAGCAGCTCGGCGTGGTGCGGCTCCAGGCCGACGGTGCGGGGGTAGCGGCGGGCCTCCTCGATCAGCCGGTCGTTGAAGATGTCCGCGATCCGCTTGTACGCGCGGTACTGGAGCAGCCGCGCGAACAACAGGTCCCGGGCCTCCAGCAGCGCGAGGTCCGCCTCGTCCTCCACCTCGGCGGCGGGCAGCAGCCGGGCCGCCTTGAGGTCGAGCAGGGTCGCCGCGACCACGAGGAACTCGGTCGTCTGGTCGAGGTCCCAGTCCGGCCCCATGGCCCGGATGTGCGCCATGAACTCGTCGGTGACCTTGGAGAGGGCGACCTCGGTGACGTCCATCTTGTGCTTGGAGATCAGCTGAAGGAGCAGATCGAAGGGCCCCTCGAAGTTGTCGAGCCGCACGGTGAACGTACCGTTGTGGTCCTCGGCTGCCACGCCCTCGTCGGCACTCGCGCCGTCCCCAGCAGGCTCGCCGTCCTGCGGGCCCTCGGCGCCCGTGACGGCGGCTTCGCCGTCACCGCCCCCGGACGGGCCCGCGCCGCCGTCGAGCGGCACCCCGTGGCCCCGGACAGCGCCCCCGTCCGGCCCGTCCTCACCCCCGGCCCGCTCATGCGCGGGCTCGGACTCCCCGACCGACGCCCCACCAGCCCCTGACGGCGCGTACTCGCCCCGAGGACGGACCGGCTGCTGGGGCGACGCGTCGCCCTGCGCGGGCGGAGCGTCGTGGGCTTCCGCCGCGCCCGCGTCGCCGCCGGGCGGCGGAACGGCGTCGGGACCGGGAGCCGCGGGCCCGGCCGGGAGCGGGGCGGCGGGACCGGAGGCCTCGGCCTCGCCAGACGCGGCCTGCCCCGCGGTCTCCCGCGCCCCGGGCGCCGGGGCGGCACCACGGGCCTCCACCGCGCCTCCGGCCGTGGACGCCGAAACGGCCGATGTCCGGCCAGTCTTCGACGGCGCGTCCTCGCTCCCCCCGCCCCCACCCCGGGGGCGGGCCGGGCGCTGGGGCGACGCGGCGCCCTGCGCGGGCGGTGGAGCCGTCCCGGCCTGCCCGGCGGGGCCCTCGCCTCCCCGCGTACCGCGAGCCGGGGACACAGCGCCCTGGGCTTCCGCAACGCCTGCGTCGGGCGGCGGAACGGCGGCGGGACCGGAAGCCGCGTGCCCGGCCGGGAGCGGGGCGGCGGGACCGGAGGCCTCGGCCTCGCCGGGCGCGGCCTGCGCCGCGGCCTCCCGCGCCCCGGGCGGCGGGGCGGTACCAGGGGCCTCCACCGCGCTTCCGGCCCTGGACACCGACACCGTCGACGCCCCGTCAGGTCCCGACGGCACGCCCCGGGGGCGGGGTGGCGCATCGCGCTGCGCGGGCGGAGTGGCGTGGGCTTCCGCCGGGGCCGCGTCGCCGCCGGTCGGGGGTGGGGGGTCCGGCTCGGCGGTGGCGTTGTGGGGCTCGGCCTTCCGCGCTGTGGTGTCTCGGGGGCCGGGACGGCCCGGCGCTTCCGGGTCCGCCTCGGACGGGGCGGGGCCGTCGTCCGGTCCGGCGGCGGGCGGGGCGGTGCCGGGGCCTCGGCCCAGGGGGCGGCGGCGGGACGGCGGGTCGTGCGGGGCGTTCGTCGGCATCGCGGTCCAGGGTGCTCAGGGCCGGGCGGGTCAGCCCGCGCGATCCGGGCAGGCTATCGCCCGGCCCGGTCAGCGGCCGCGCAGGCGGCGCACCAGAATGCTCGCGTCGCCGCGCGACTCGAGGTCGGCGAGGACGACCGCGACCGCTTCGCGGACGATCCGGCCGCGGTCGACCGCGAGTCCGTGTTCGCCCCGCAGCACCAGTCGCGCGTGTTCGAGGTCCATGAGCTCCTCGGCGGAGACGTAGACCGTGATCTTCTCGTCGTGGCGCTCGCGCCCGCTGGGGCGCCGGTTGGCCGCGCGGGCCCGGCGGCGGGCGGGGCCGCCCTGGGCGGGCGGGGAGGCCCCGTCGGGCGCCTGGCGGCCCTTGGCGGACCGCTCCCCGGTCCCGGCCCCGGTTCCGGCCGCCCCGGCCGCGGCGGGGCGGCCGCCGCCCGCGTCCTGAGGGGTGGTCTCACGGCCCGTGTGCTCGGCCGCGCCGGACTGCTCGCCGCCGTCGGCCGGTGCGCCGCCCGGCGCCGCCTCGCCCGGGTCGGACTCGGTGGCGGGGGCGGGCACCCGTGGGGCCTCGCCGTTCGCCTGGCGGCGGCCGGACGCGGGCGAGGAGGACTGGAGCCCCATCCCTCCCGTGGTGCGGAACAGTTCGTCGGCGCCCGGCAGACTCACTCGGCGTGACACCGGGCGAGCACCTCCCTGGCGAGCTGGCGATAGGCGGCGGCACCGACGGAGTTGGACGCGTACGTGGTGATCGGCTCACCGGCGACCGTGGTCTCCGGGAAGCGGACCGTACGGCCGATGACCGTGTGGTAGACGTGATCGTCGAACGCCTCGACCACCCGGGCCAGGACCTCACGGCTGTGCACGGTGCGCGAGTCGTACATGGTGGCGAGGATGCCGTCGAGCTCCAGGTCGGGGTTGAGCCGCTCCTGGACCTTCTCGATGGTCTCCGTGAGCAACGCCACACCGCGCAGCGCGAAGAACTCGCACTCCAGCGGCACGATCACCTTGTGCGCCGCGGTGAGCGCGTTGACGGTGAGCAGGCCGAGCGAGGGCTGGCAGTCGATGACGATGTAGTCGTAGTCCGCCAGCAGCGGCTTGAGCGCCCGCTGCAGCGTGGACTCACGGGCCACCTCGCTGACGAGCTGCACCTCGGCGGCCGACAAGTCGATATTGCTGGGCAGCAGGTCCATGTTGGGCACGGCCGTCTTCAGCAGCACCTCGTCGGCCGACATGCCCCGCTCCATGAGCAGGTTGTAGACGGTGAGGTCCAGCTCCATGGGGTTGACCCCGAGGCCGACCGAGAGCGCGCCCTGCGGGTCGAAGTCGACGAGCAGGACCCGGCGCCCGTACTCGGCGAGCGCGGCACCCAGGTTGATGGTGGACGTGGTCTTGCCGACCCCGCCCTTCTGGTTGCACATCGCGATGATCTTCGCGGGGCCGTGGTCGGTCAGCGGTCCCGGGATCGGGAAGTACGGCAGCGGCCGGCCGGTGGGGCCGACGCGCTCACGCCGCTGGCGGGCCGCGTCGGGGGCGAGGGTGGCCGCGTACTCGGGATCGGGCTCGTACTCGGCGTCCGGGTCGTAGAAGTGCCCGTCGGGCAGGGCGTCGTAGTCGGCGAAGCGGGCGGGTTCGTTGCCCCCCTGGTCGCCGGCCATGGCGTTCACGTGATGGCCGTCCATGCTGTGGCTCTGGTGGGCTGTGGTCATGCTCGTCACGCTCTGGTGGGTTGCGAAGGTACGGACAGCGACGGAGCCGACAGCCTCGAGCCCCGAGGGGCCCTGGCCCCGCGCAGCCGGTCCTGGTTGACCACCCCCGGGAGAAAATGTCGACTCATTCACAAGTCGTCCTACCTCCTTGGTGACCAGGAAATTTCTCGATAGGTCAGCGTGACACCATGCCGACGGTTGGCGACTCTATGGCGTGTCGGCGGTCCGCAGCAACACAATCCACCGGACACGGCACGATGTGTCGGCAATCGAACACCCCGATGTCAAGGGCGTATGGACGGCGGCGCGGAGATTTCACCACCCCCCAAAGCGTCTGGATAGTTACATTCAGGGCGAGTTGACGGACGCCCGAGTCGGGCCTGATCCGGGGCGTACCGGACACACCCGCGGCCGGGTCCCGCCCCTCGGCAAGACCCGGCCGGATGCCCGGTGTTGACCTGATGTTGACGACGTGGGTTGACCCGCCGTCGCCCGGAGTTGACCGCCCGCGCGGCCTCAGCCGATCAGCGAGGCCAGTTCGACCGAGGGCAGCTCGTGGGCCTCGGCGACCGGCCCGTAGACGACCTGTCCCTCATGGGTGTTGAGCCCCTTGGCCAGCGCGGCGTCCCGGCGCACGGCCTCCCGCCAGCCGCGGTTGGCCAGCTCGACGATGTACGGGAGCGTGGCGTTGGTGAGCGCGTGGGTGGAGGTGTTGGGCACCGCGCCCGGCATGTTGGCGACACAGTAGAAGACCGAGTTGTGGACCGTGAAGGTCGGCTCGGCGTGGGTGGTGGGACGGGAGTCCTCGAAGCAGCCGCCCTGGTCGATCGCGATGTCGACAAGGACACTTCCCGGCTTCATGCGGGACACCAGTTCGTTGGTGACCAGCTTGGGCGCCTTGGCGCCGGGGATGAGCACCGCGCCGATGACGAGGTCGGCGTCGAGAACCGCCTTCTCCAGCTCGTAGGCGTTGGAGGTGATGGTCTGCACCTTGTTGCCGAAGATCCGGTCGGCCTCGCGCAGCTTGTTGATGTCCTTGTCGAGCAGGGTCACATGGAAGCCCATGCCGATGGCGATCTGCGCGGCGTTCCAGCCGGAGACGCCACCGCCGATGACGACCGCGCGGGCGGCGGCGACGCCGGGCACACCGCCGGGCAGCGCGCCGCGGCCACCGGCCGACCGCATCAGGTGGTACGCGCCGACCTGCGGTGCGATCCGGCCCGCGACCTCGGACATCGGGGCGAGCAGCGGCAGCGTGCGGTTCGCGGCCTCGACGGTCTCGTACGCGATGGCGGTGGTGCCGGACTCCAGCAGCGCGTCGGTGCACGCGCGGGACGCGGCGAGGTGGAGGTAGGTGAAGAGCGTCTGGTCCTTGCGCAGCCGGTGGTACTCCTCCGCGATCGGCTCCTTGACCTTCAGCAGCAGGTCGGCGATGGCCCAGACCTCGTCGGCGGTGGCGAGGATGCCGGCGCCGGCGGCGACGTACTCCTCGTCGGTGATGGAGGAGCCCAGGCCGGCGCTCTGCTCCACGAAGACCTCGTGGCCGTTGCGTACCAGCTCGTGCACGCCTGCGGGGGTGATGGCCACACGGAACTCGTTGTTCTTGACCTCGCGGGGGATACCGACCTTCACGTCGATCACGGTCCTTGATATGGGGGGACTATGGGCTTGACCGGCCACAACCGGTCATAGACCGGCCAGGACCGGCCATAGACCAGCAAAACGGAATACATCCGCATGCCTGGGACACCCGCAGCGGTCGCGGGTACAGCCAGTGTAATGAAGGACGTCTCGCTGTCTAGCCTTGCATTGCTTCTATCTTTCGCGAGACCACCACTGATTTCGTAGGTCGACTCGCGATCTCCCTTCAACCCCGGGGTTCGCGGCCCCGCGCCGTCATGTGTCCTCACCGCGCCGAGACCGCTCGGACCGCTCGGGTCCCTGGGACCGCTCGGGCCCCTGGGCCCTGGCCCGCTCGTCCGCCCGCCGCGCCGCCGCGGCCGCCTCCGACCAGCTGCGCAGCGCCTCCTTCGAGCGCCCCGTCTTCTCCTGGGCCTTCGCCGTGCCGCTCAGCGCCCGCGCGTACCCCTCCAGGTCCCCGGCCCGGCGGCAGGCGGCCGCGGCGGCCCGCCAGTCGCGCAGCGCCTCGGCCCAGCGGCCCGCGTAGCCGCGGACGGTGCCCAGCCGGGCGTACAGCCGGGCCTCGGCGGCCAGGTCACGGCGGCTCAGCCGCAGTTCCAGGGCGCGGCCGTACCAGTCGGCGGCCCGGCTCCAGTCCTCCAGCTCCTGGTACGTCCCGCCGATGGACTCCAGGGCCCGCCCGGTCGTATACGGATCGCCCGCCGCGCGAGCCGCCTCCAGCGCGCCCTTGTAGCGGGCGAGAGCCTTGTCGACCCGGCCCGCGCCCGCGTCCAGATCGCCCAGGTTCAGCAGCGCCGCCGCCCGTTCCACCGGCAGGTCGCGGCGCCGGGCCACGTCCAGCACCAGCTGGTGCAGCCCGTACAGTTCGGGCGCCGCGCCCTCGGCGCCCCGGTGCGCGGTCAGCGCGTGGGTGAGCGCGGACACCAGCCGCCGGGCCAGGGTGTCGACCTCACCGGCCTCGACGGCCAGCCGGGCGGCCTCGACGAGCGCGGGCAACCGGCTCTCCAGCCACTCCCCCGCTGCCTCCGCCGACGGAAACCGCAGCGACCCCGGCAGCGCCGCCAGCTTCTTGCGGGCCGGGGAGCCCGTCGGCTCGGTGGCCAGCCGACAGGCGTGCAGCTGCCGTACGGTGCGCTCCAGCATCCGGGCCCGGGCCAGCTCCACCTCCGCCGGACGCTCCGTCGCCTCCAGCAGCTCGCGCAGCAGCGGGTCCAGACAGCCGGGCAGCTCGTACCGGCCCTCCTCGCGCGGCCGCAGCATCCCGTACGCGGCGAAGCCCTCCAGCGCCGCCCGGCCGTCCGCCACCGAGCATCCGGCCAGCGCGGACGCGGTGTGCGCGTCGGCCGAACCGGCGGGGGCGAGCGTGAGCAGCCGCAGCATCCGGGCGGCGGCCGGGGGCAGCGAGGCGTACGCCAGCCGGAAGGCGCGGGCCAGCGGGCGGACGCCGCGGTCGACGTCCCCGTCGGACGGCGGCAGTTCGCGCAGCCGCTCGATGACGTCGGACACCGAGGCCTCGGGCCGGGCGGCGAGCCAGCCGCCGACGAGCACGAGCGCGGCGGGCTGACCGGCGCACTCCTCGACCAGGCTCTGCGCGGCCACCGGGTCGCAGGTGATCCGGGTGGGCCCGGCCGACTGCGCCAGCAGCCCGACCGCCGCGCTCACGTCCAGCCCGCCGAGGGTGCACGGACGGACGTCCGGTACGCCGGTCAGCGGGCCCCGCGAGACCGCGATGACCAGGCAGTCGGGCTCGTCCGGCAGCAGCGCGTCCACCTGCTCGGCGCCCGCCACGTCGTCGAGCAGCAGCAGGACCCGCTTGCCGTCCAGCGTGTCGCGGAGCGATTCCCCCAGCTCGTCCTCGTCCGCGCCGGGCGGGGCGGTCACGCCGAGCCGGACCAGCAGGTCGCGGGCTGTGCGCTCGGTGGGGACGGGGTCGCCGGAGGACGTCATCAGCCGCGCCTGGAGCACCCCGTCGGGGTAGTCGTCGGCCAGCCGCCGGGCCAGCTCCTCGGCCAGCGCGGTACGGCCCCAGCCGGGCCGCCCCGCGATCAGCAGCACCCGGCTGCGGGCGGCCTTGCGGCCTGCGATCGTGTCGAGCCCGGCGCGGTCGATATCGGCCCGCAGCGCGAGCAGCTCCCGGCGGCGCCCCGCGAACCCCCGGCCCACGGTGGCGGCGGCCGCGAACAACACCGCGCGTGTCGCACCGCTCCACACCCCGCCGTCGGCCGCGCGGGCCGGAGGCACTCCGTCCGCATCCACGTCCGCGGGTTCGCCCAGGGGCTCCCCGTCGGTGTCGACCGCCTGCTCCGCCACGGGCCCCACTCCCGTCCACCTGCGCATACGAGCCCGCCGCGGCTGCGGTCAGGGTTCGTACGAGCGTAGTTCACTCCGCGTCAGGTCCCGGGCACTCCGGGCCGGTGACGCGGACCGAAAATCACCCCATCGGATGGTGCGACGGGCATGCGCCACCGCCCCCGTCACCACGGCGGGGCAGCCACACGCCCCGGCGTGCCCGGGCCCCGGGTGCGGCGGCGACGCCCCGAAGGGACCGCACGGCAGACGCGGGGGCGGGCGCCACGCCCGGCGGGGACAGCCCAGGCACGCCTGGCCCGGACCAAGCCGGGGCACGGGCCCCGCCCCGAACACACGAGCCAGCCACAGGCATCCACCGGCGCGGCCAGCAGCAGGGCCCGACCTGCGGAACACCCCAGCGCGCCCAACCGCGCGACGGCCGGGCACCACGCCCCAGCGGGGCAAGGATCGGCCAGGGCAGCGGGGACAACGGATACGCCACGGAAAGGCGGGCCGACCGGGGCGCGTCCAACGGCCCCGCCCCCGTAGAACACCCCAGCGCGGCAGACGCGGGGGCGGGCCCACGCCCCGGCGGGGACAGGCCAGGCCCCCTCGCCCGGACCGAGCCGGGGCACGGGCATCCACCGGCGCAGAGCGCCCACCAGCACGGGCGGCAGCAGGACCCGACCTGCGGAACACCCCAGCGCGCCAGACCCGTACGGCGGCCTGGCGCCACGCCCCGGCAGGCACACGCCCCTGCAGGGCACGAGCCGGACCGGGTCGGGGCAACGGGGCAGCGGCTACGCCTCGAAAATGCGGGCCGACCGGGGCGCGTCGAGCGGGCGCAGGGCGCCCACGCCAGCGCCCGCAAGCGGGCGGCAGCGGGCCCGCCCCCGTGGAACCCCAGCGCCGCGAACGCGCACGACGGCCGGGCGCCACGCCCCGTAAGCACACGTCCCGGCGGGGCGGGGTGGTGGCTGCGTCTCGGAGGGGCGGCGGAGCGGGGCGTGTTCGGCGGGGCGCGGCGCCGCCCGCAAGCGCGGGTGGCGGCGGGGCCGCCGCCGTGGAACACCCCAGCGCGGGGCCAGGGCAGTCGCGTCACCTGGCGCGGGTGGGGACGGGCCGGGGCCGGCCGGGGCCAAGGGCCGCGGCCCCGGGGCTAGGGCCTGTCGTTTGGATCAGGGCCGGGCTCGCGGGCCCTGGCACGCGCATCTGCGGCGTTGTCGTCACTCGCCGACGCTCCGCGTCGACTCCCTCCT